>NZ_JBMIQH010000031.1:0-103557 GCF_056155635.1 Paraburkholderia sp. BR10141
AACCGCTGACCTCTTGCATGCCATGCAAGCGCTCTCCCAGCTGAGCTATACCCCCTTGCAGAACAGAAGCGAGATTTTAAACATCAATTTCGCTTTCGTCAAGAGCTTTTGAATCGTTTTTTGAAGCGCTTCGAGGTTTCCTTGAAACATCGTTGCCCGATTCTGCGGCTCTTTGCGTGAGATTTGCTGCTTATTTGCCGCTTGTTTGCGACTCTCTCGCGCTCCGTATTCAACGGAGCCCGAATACTACAAGAACTGCCGCCCGGGCGCTAGGGTGCGGGCGAAATATTCTTCAAAGTTTTTACTTTGCAGCCGAAATGCCCTTCTCGAGGCGGCTCACCACCGCATCGCGGCCGAACAGCACGAGCACCGCATCGACCGAAGGCGTATGCGTCGTCCCTGCCACGAGCAGGCGGGCCGGCATCGCGAGCTGGGGCATCTTGAGCTTGTGTGTGGCGAGCGTCGCCTTCAGCGCTGCCGAGACGCCCTCCTTCGTCCACTCCGCGCCCTTGAGCGCGACGACGAGATCGGCGAGCGCGGGGCGTACGGCTTCCGTGATGTGCTGTGCGAGCGCTTCGGCTTCCGGCTGCGGCTCGCGGTAGAACATCATCGCGCTCTCGGCGATCTCCTTGATCGTGTTCGCACGGTCCTTGAAAAGCGCGACCACGCCTTCGAGCGACGGCCCCTTGGCGAGCGCCGCCTCGTCCACGCCGAGGGCAGCGAAGAACGGCTTCGAGAGCGCGGCGAGGCGCGCGTTGTCCACTTCCTTCAGGTAGTGGTTGTTGAGCCAGTTGAGCTTGTTGTGGTCGTATTGCGCGGGCGACTTGCCGAGATGCTCGAGATCGAACCACTCCACGAACTGCTCGCACGTGAACACTTCGGCGTCGCCGTGCGACCAACCCAGACGTGCGAGATAGTTGAGGACCGCTTCCGGCAGATAGCCCGCATCGCGATAACCCATCACGCTCATCGCGCCGTGGCGCTTGCTCATCTTTTCGCCCTGCTCGTTGAGCACGGTAGGCAGGTGCGCGTAGACCGGCGGCTCGCCGCCGAGCGCGCGCAGGATGTTGATCTGGCGCGGCGTGTTATTCACGTGATCGTCGCCGCGAATCACGTGCGTGATCTTCATGTCGAGATCGTCCACGACCACGCAGAAGTTGTAGGTCGGCGTGCCGTCCGGGCGCGCGATCACGAGGTCGTCGAGCTCTTCGTTCGAGATCTCCACGCGGCCCTTGACGGCGTCGTCCCATGCCACCACGCCCGTGAGCGGGTTGCGAAAGCGCAGCACCGGCTGCACCCCCGCCGGCGGCGTGGGCAGCACCTTGCCCGGCTCCGGGCGCCACGTGCCGTCGTAGCGCGGCTTCTCGCCGGCCGCGCGCTGACGCTCGCGCAGCGCGTCGAGCTCTTCGGTCGACATGTAGCACGGATACACGAGGCCCTGCTCCTGCATCTGCCTGAGCACTTCGCGATAACGGTCCATGCGCTGCATCTGGTAGAACGGACCTTCGTCGAAATTCAGGCCGAGCCATTCCATGCCTTCGAGGATCGCATCGACCGATTCCGACGTCGAACGCTCGAGGTCGGTATCTTCGATCCGCAGCACGAAGACGCCCTTGTTGTGGCGCGCGAACGCCCACGGGTAGAGCGCGGAACGGATATTGCCGAGATGGATGAAGCCGGTCGGGCTCGGCGCGAAGCGGGTACGGACGACAGAGGTAGTCATGGGCGATTACTCGAAGACGATGCCATCCGGAGCGCGGCGCTGGCAACAAAAGCAGCGACGGCGGCGGACGGCCGGGGTTCGCGGCGCGTTCGGCCCGCGCGGCTAGCGCGGGAGCGCCGGGGGCGCGCGCAGCCTCGCGCACACGAACGGGAATCCGGAAAATTAGAGACGGGATTATACCCGCCATGCACCGCTTCGGCCTGGGGGGCGAGGCCCGGGGTGCGCGTGCGGGCGCCCGTTTCTCTCATGCAAACGTGTATGCGCTCGCAAACCGTCGAGCGCGTTGTCATCTGGCGTCACATCGCGTTACATGCACGCCTGCTAAACCGGGCGCGCTTTGCCTTATGATGTCGGCGCGCCGCCACCACGATGCGGCGTCGCGCGCGCAAACACAGATACTCGGCCGCCCGCGCGAGCAGACCGGGGTACCGCATCGTTCCTTGCCGGACACACACGCGGACCGCATGGAGAACCTTCTTGAAGCAGTCATCGCCCTCATTGAGCCGCCGGCACTTTTCGCTTGCGGCCGCCTCCTCCGTCCTGGCCGCCTGCACGACCGCGGGCACGCAAACCGCCAGTGTCCCGCCGCCCGTCACCACCGCGCCCCCGCCGCCCGTCGCCAGGCCGCAGCGCCCGGTTCGCGTGGGCCTCGCGCTCGGCGGCGGCGCGGCGCGTGGCTTTGCGCATATCGGCGTGATCAAGGCGCTCGAGGCGCGCAACGTGCAAGTCGACTTCGTGGTCGGCACGAGCGCGGGCTCAGTCGTCGCGGCGCTCTACGCCTCGGGCATGAACGGTTTCGCGCTCAACAAGCTCGCGCTGACGATGGACGAAGCCTCGATCAGCGACTGGGCGATGCCGTTTCGCACGCGCGGTCTCCTGCAGGGCGTGGCGCTCCAGAACTATCTGAACACCACGCTGCACGACCGGCCCATCGAGAAGATGGCGAAGCCGCTCGGCGTCGTCTCGACCGACCTGCGCACTGGCCAGCCTATCCTGTTCCAGCGCGGCAACACGGGCATTGCCGTGCGGGCATCGTGCAGCATTCCGTCGATTTTCGAGCCGGTGAAGATTGCGGGCCACGAATACGTGGACGGCGGCCTCGTGAGCCCGGTGCCGGCCTCGTTCGCACGCAAGATGGGCGCCGACTTCGTGATCGCCGTGGACATCTCGGCGCGCCCTGAAACGGCCTCGACGCTGAGCCAGTTCGACGTGCTGATGCAGACCTTCACGATCATGGGCCAGACGATCAAGTCCTACGAACTCGACAAGTACGCCGACATCGTGATCCGCCCGAATCTCAACGCGATGTCGTCCAGCGACTTCACTCAGCGCAACGCGGCGATTCTCGCGGGCGAGGAAGCGGCGGCGCGCATCATGCCGGAACTCGAGCGCAAGCTCGCTACAGCGCGCCTGACGGCCTGATCGCTTGACCTGAGCGCTCCTTCAGCGGGCGCACGGGCGCAAAAAACGCAAAAGCCTGCTTCGCAAGAAGCAGGCTTTTTGTTCGCTACAAAACCCCGATCAGTTGCCGCCGTTGCCCTCGAACTGCGCGCTCACGCGCTTGAGGTTTTGCTGCTGATCCGCCGTGAACGACGTCTCGATGCGGCGTGCACCGGTGAAGCGCTTTTCCCAGTATCCGTCGTCGAGGTCGTCGACGCGGATGGTGCTGCCGGTAGACGGCGAATGCACGAACTTGTTGTCGCCGATGTAGATGCCGACGTGGGAGAACGTGCGGCGCATCGTGTTGAAGAACACGAGGTCGCCCGGCTTCAGGTTGCTCATGCTGACCTTCTCGCCCACGCGGCTCATTTCCTCGGCGCGGCGCGGCAGCGACATGCCGAGCGTGTCCTGGAACACGTAGCGCACGAAGCCGCTGCAGTCGAGGCCGGAGTCGGGCGTGTTGCCGCCCCAGCGGTAACGCACACCAATCATGTTAAGTGCGCCGACAACGACGTCGCCGGCTTTGCCGGCCATGCCGGACAGGAACGCCTTGGCGCCGCCTTCGGTCGGGGCCGGAGCCGCCGCCGGGGTCGCCTGGTTGGCATTCTGGAGGGCGTTCTGAACTGCTGGGATGGACTGCGGATTCGCCGAATTGCTCGGCGAAAATGAGGCATTCTGGCTAAAGCTGCTTACTTCGTCGGCGAACGCGCCGGGAGCTGCGGCCATCAGTACGCCGATGAACATCCCGGCGACGACGCGCGTGCAAGCCTGGGTCAAGTATCGGTGCTGCATTGGTCGGTAGAAATTGCCCGTAAATCAGGGAGTTAGTGGAAAAGTTTGGACGATACTAGCCAGTAAGTATTTGTGTGTCAAAACAAATAGAAAAATTCAATCGCGACATTCACCTCATTGGTGAATTTCACCGAAATTCGCTCTAAAGTTCCGCCAAAGCCTAGCGATCGAATGCAGCTTTCAACAATTTTCGGGTGTAAGGATGGGCGGGTCTGTCGAAGATATTCGCGACCTCTCCCGACTCGACGATCGCCCCGTCCTGCATCACCACCACCCGGTGCGCCATTGCGCCGATCACCGCCAGGTCGTGGCTGATGAACACGTAGCCCAGGTTGTACTTGCGTTGCAAATCCGTCAACAATCTCAACACCTGTTGCTGGATTGACACGTCGAGCGCGCTGGTCGGTTCGTCGAGCACGATCACGCGAGGCTCCAGCACCAGCGTGCGCGCAATGGCGATACGCTGGCGCTGGCCACCCGAAAACTCGTGCGGGTATCGGTGCAAAGCGGTGCGATCGAGGCCCACTTCGCGCAGCACGCCGACAACGCGCTTGCGCCGCTCCTCGATAGAAAGATCGGGCCGATGCAGCGCGAGCCCCTCCCCCACGATGCGCTCGATGGTTTGACGCGGAGAAAGCGAACTGAACGGGTCCTGAAAGACAACCTGCAGATGCGAGCGCAACGACAGCCTGTCGCGGCCCGTGTAGCTCGCGATGGGCCGCCCCTGGAACTGGACGATACCGCTCGCCGTTCGCTGCAGCCCCAACATCGCCATCGCAAGCGTCGTTTTTCCCGATCCGGACTCGCCGACGATGCCAAGCGTCTCACCCTGGCGCACCGCAAGGTTCGCGTCGTTCACGGCGCGATAACGCCCCTTTTGCCACCAGCCGCGAAAACCCGGCAACTTCGTTGCGAAGTCGACGATCACGTCCTTCGCCTGCAGGAGAACCGGCGCGATCGGCAGGACGGGCAGCACGTGGCGCTCGGGACGGCTCGCGATGAGCCGTTGCGTGTACGGATGTTGCGGCGCCTCGAAAATCTGCTCGACGCTGCCCGACTCCACGAGCCTGCCCTTCTCCATCACGGCCACGCGCTGCGCGAAGCGGCGCACGAGGTTCAGGTCGTGCGTGATGAGCAAGACCGACATGCCGCGCCGTGCCGCCTCCTCGCGCTGCAGCTCGAGCAGCAGATCGACGATCTGGCCGCGGATCGTCACGTCGAGCGCCGTGGTCGGCTCGTCGGCGAGCAACAGACGCGGACGGCACGCGAGCGCCATCGCGATCATCACGCGCTGGCGCTGGCCGCCCGAGAGCTGATGCGGATAACTCGACACGCGCCGCCGCGCCTCGGTAATGCCCGTGCGCTCGAGCAGCCCCACCGCCTGCTCGTAGGCCGCTTTCTTCGAGACGCCGTCGTGCAGCACGATGGTTTCCGCGATCTGTTCGCCGATCGTGTAGAGCGGATTGAGCGCCGTCATCGGTTCCTGGAAGATCATCGCGACGTCGTTGCCGCGCAGACCGCGCATCGCGCGCTCGCTCTTCGCGAGCAGATCGTCGCCGTCGAGGCGGATGCTTCCACTGATCTGCGCGTCCTGCAGCAGGCGCAGTACCGCGAGCGCGGTGACGGTCTTGCCCGAGCCCGACTCGCCGACGAGCGCCACGCGCTCGCCGCGCCCGATCGCGAGCGTGACATCATCGACGGCGAGCGTCTCGTCGAAGCGCACGCTCAGGTGCTCGATCGAGAGGAGCGGCGCGGCGGCGTCCTGAGGCACGGCGCTCACTGGTTGCCTCCGGCCTTCATGGCGTCGGAAATACGCGTATCGAGCGCGTTGCGTAGCGCGTCGCCGATGAACGTGAGCAGCAGCAGCGTCGCCACGAGCACACCGAAAGTCGAGAGCGCGATCCACCATGCGTCGAGATTGCGCTTGCCCTGTGCGAGCAACTCGCCGAGGCTCGGCGTGGGTGCGGGCACGCCAAGGCCCAGGAAGTCGAGACTCGTGAGTGCGAGAATCGCGCCGCTCATGCGAAACGGCAGGAACGTGATGACCGGCGTGAGGCTGTTGGGCAGCACGTGATGCCAGATGATCTGCCAGTTCGACAGGCCCATCGCACGCGCGGCGAGCACATAGTCCTGGTTGCGGTTGCGCAGGAATTCCGCGCGCACATAGTCGGACAAACCGATCCAGCCGAACAGCGAAAGCAGCACGATCAGCAGCACGAAGCCCGGCTCGAAGATCGCCGCGAAAATGATCAGCAGATAAAGCTCGGGTAGCGAACTCCAGATCTCGATGAGACGCTGTCCGAAGATATCGATCTTGCCGCCGAAGTACCCTTGCACCGCACCCGCCAGCACGCCGAGCAGCGTGCCGATGGCAGTCAGCACGAGCGCGAACTCCACCGACACGCGAAAGCCGTACAGCAAGCGGGCGAACAGGTCGCGGCCGCTCTCGTCGGTGCCGAGCCAGTTCTGGCGCGACGGCGGCGCGGGGTTCGGCACTTTCGCGAAGTAGTTGAGTGTGTCGTAGTAGTACGGATTCGGCGGATAGATCGCGAAGTTGCCCGGCGCGTCGAAGCGGTGGCGAATGTACGGATCGAGGTAGTCGGCAGGCGTCGGGAAATCGCCGCCGAACGCGGTTTCAGGATAGTCCTTGAACAGCGGGAAATACAGGTGCCCGTCGTAGCGCACGACAAGCGGCTTGTCGTTGCACCAGAGCGGACCCGCGAGACTCGCCGCAAACGCGACAAGAAACACGATCAGGCTCCAGTAGCCCAGGCGCTGCTGCTTGAAGCGCAGCCACACGCGACGGGCGGGCGTGGGCGACTTGAAGGCGCGCACGCTCTCGGTACGCAGTTCGGGTTCAGCGCCAGCGCGGACTCGGTTCAACTCAGCGCTCCAGTTGTTCGAATTGGATGCGGGGATCGACCCACACGTAGCACAGATCGGAAATCAGTTTGGTTAGCAGTCCGATCAATGTGAAGAGGTACAGCGTGCCGAGCACGACCGGATAGTCGCGCCGCACGACGGATTCGTACGAAAGCAGGCCGAGCCCGTCGAGCGAAAACAACGTTTCGATCAGCAGGCTGCCGGTGAAGAACGCGCCGATGAACGCCGCCGGGAAACCCACCACGAGCGGCAGCAGCGCGTTGCGAAAGACGTGCTTCCAGAGCACGGTGCGCTCCGAGAGCCCTTTCGCGCGCGCGGTCAGCACGTATTGGCGGCGAATCTCTTCGAGAAAGGCGTTCTTGGTCAACATCGTCGTGACGGCGAAACTGCCCACGACCGACGCCGTCACGGGCAGCGTGATGTGCCAGAGATAGTCGAGAATCTTGCCGCCGAGCGAGAGCGTGTCCCAGTTGTCAGACGTGAGATTGCGCAGCGGGAAAAGCTGCAGGAACGAGCCGCCGCCGAACAGCACGAGCAGCAGCACGCCCAGCACGAAGCCCGGAATGGCGTAACCGACGAGCACGACGAGACTCGTCACGAGGTCGAACCGCGAGCCGTTGCGCACCGCCTTCGCGATGCCCAACGGCACCGATATCAGATAAGTGAGAAAGAAGGTCCAGAGGCCGATGCTGATCGACACCGGCAGCTTGGAAATGATCAGCGACCACACGCTCTGGTGATGGAAATAGCTCTGTCCGAGATCGAAGCGCGCAAAGCGCCCGAGCATCAGGAAATAGCGTTGCAGCGGCGGCTTGTCGAAGCCGTAAAGCTGCTTGAGCTGCGCGATCTGCTGCGCGTCCACGCCCGAATGCGCGCGCATGCCGAACGGCATGCCCTGCTCCGCGCCCCGCCGCAATTCGCGCACCGCCTGTTCGACGGGACCGCCCGGCACGAACTGGATCACGCCGAAGGTCAGCGTAAGCACGCCGAGCAGCGTCGGGATCATCAGCAGCAGGCGTTTGACGATGTAGCTCCACATGATTTCGATGCTTTCCGTCGTGTCCGTCGTTAATGACCCGTCGCCTGTGGCGCGGACTGCGGCTTGAACCACCACGTCGAGATGATCCAGTCGTTCGCGCCATAGTACAGCGGCAACTTCGCCGGATAGGCCAGCGTGTTCTTGAACGCCACCCGGTGCGTCGCGCTGTACCACTGCGGCACCACATAGTAGCCGTGCATCAGCACCCGGTCGAGCGCATGCGTGGCGTCGAGCAGTTGCTGGAGCGTCTGCGCCCGCGTGAGCGCCTTGAGGATCGCGTCGACGGCCGGCGACTTCAGGCCCAGCAGATTGCCCGAGCCCGGCTCGTCGGCGGCCTTGCTGCCGAAGCGATCGACCTGCTCCGCGCCCGGCACCTGGACGTCGGGGAACTTGATGGTCGTCATGTCGAAGTCGAAGGCGTCGAGCCGCTTCTGGTAGAGCGCGAAATCGACCGAGCGATAGTTCACCTGGATGCCAAGGCGCCTGAGCGCCTGCGTGTACTGCGCCATGATCGGCGCCCACTGCGCCGAAGCGCTCGTGTCGTCGAGCACCTCGAACGTGAACGGCTCGCCCTTCGCGTTGCGCAGCGCGCCGTCGCGATAGGTCCAACCGGCTTCGGCGAGCAGCGCACGCGCCTTGAGCAGATTTGCTCGCAGCGAGCCCGGCGGGGTCGTATCGGGCTGCGAGGGCGGCGGCCCGAACACGGCGGGATCGAGCGACTTGCGCCACGGCTCGAGCAAGGCAAGTTCGCCAGGCGATGGCAGCCCCTTTGCCTGCAGCTGCGTGTTCGCGAACCAGCTGTCGATGCGACGGTACTGGCTATAGAACAGCATGCGGTTGAGCCACGGGAAGTCGAGCGCGAGATCGAGGGCGCGGCGCACGCGCACGTCCTGGAACACGGGCCTGCGCAGATTCATGACGAAGCCCTGCATGCCGGTGCCGTTGTGCTGCGGGAACTCGCGCTTGATGAGCTCGCCGCTGTCGAAGCGCTTGCCGACATCGCGCCGCACCCAGTTGCGCGCGACGTATTCGACGAGCGCGTCGTACTCGCCCGCCTTGAAGGCCTCGAGGCGGGCCACGTCATCCGAATAGAGCTTGTAGGTAACACGCTCGAAGTTGTTGGTGCCCACGCGCACCGGCAGGTCCTTGCCCCAGTAGTTGGGGTCGAGCTTGTAGGTGATCGTGCGACCGTTCGAGTAGCGGTCGATCACATACGGGCCGCTGCCGATCGGCTGCTCGAACGCGAGCTGATCGAAGGCGACGCGGCTGCCGTCCGGGCGCAAGCCCCACTTGTGCGAGAACACCGGCATGCCACCCGCGATGAGCGGCAGCTCGCGGTTGTTACTGCGGAACTCGAAGCGGATCGTCGCGGGATCGACCACCACCGCGCGCGTGATCTCGCTGAAATACGCCTGCATGGAGGGCGCGGCCTGGCGGCTCTTGAGCGTGTCGAGCGAGAACTTCACGTCTTCGGCAGTCACCGGGTCGCCGTTCGAGAAGCGCGCCTTCGGGTTGATGTGGAAGGTCACCGAAAGCCCGTCGGGCGCGATGCGGATGTCGTCGGCGAGCAAACCATAGGCCGAGGCCACTTCGTCGAGGCTCCCCGTCGTGAGGCTCTCCAACAGCATGCCGAGCCCCGGGGCCGCGTTGCCGCGTAGCGTGAACGGGTTGAACTTGTCGAAACTCGTGAGGCGGTCGGGATTGGCGAGGACGAGCGTGCCGCCCTTGGGCGCATCCGGATTCACGTAGTCGAAGTGCGGGAATCCTTGCGGATATTTGGGCTCGCCGTACTGCGCAATGGCGTAGACCGCGTGCGCGCTCGGCATGGCCAGCAGCCCGCATCCGAGCGCAAGACACATCGCCGCCAGCCTTTTGGCAAGTGCGAACCGAACCGCAGGAACGGTTGCCCCAAGCGCGCCGAGCGCCGTCCTGCCTCGCGTTCCTGTCGTCATAGATCGGTAATTGTCCAGGCTGCCTTGTCAGTTGTGAGAGAATTCTACCCAAACCACGCGGCGCCGCCCCCACAGGCGCTGGCGCATTGACCTGATTTAGGAGAATTCATGGGCTTCCTCGCTGGCAAACGTATCCTGTTGACCGGCCTGCTGTCGAACCGTTCGATCGCGTACGGCATCGCGCAGGCATGCAAGCGCGAAGGCGCGGAACTGGCGTTCACGTACGTCGGCGACCGCTTCAAGGACCGTATCACCGAGTTCGCACAGGAATTTGGCAGCAACCTGGTGTTCCCTTGCGATGTGGCCGACGACGCGCAAATCGAAGCGCTCTTCACGGACCTCAAGCAACACTGGGATACGCTCGACGGCCTCGTCCACTCGATCGGCTTCGCGCCGCGCGAGGCGATTGCGGGTGACTTCCTCGACGGCATGACGCGCGAGAACTTCCGCATTGCGCACGACATTTCGGCATACAGCTTCCCCGCGCTTGCCAAGGCCGCCAAGCCGATGCTCGCCCAGAACGCTTCGCTGCTGACGCTGACCTATCTCGGCGCAGAGCGCGCGATCCCGAACTACAACACCATGGGCGTCGCGAAAGCCGCACTCGAAGCGAGCGTGCGTTATCTCGCGGTGGCGCTCGGTGCGCAAGGCGTGCGCGTGAACGGCATCTCCGCCGGCCCGATCAAGACGCTCGCGGCAAGCGGTATCAAGGGCTTTGGCAAGATTCTCGACTTCGTCGCACAGAACGCCCCGCTGCAGCGTAACGTGACCATCGAGCAGGTCGGCAATTCCGCCGCGTTCCTGCTCTCCGATCTGGCAGCCGGCGTGACCGCCGAGATCATGCACGTCGACTCCGGCTTCAACGCGGTGGTTGGCGGCATGGCCGGCCTCGAGTAAGCCTCTCTTCGCGTTGCGCGCGCATCGTTGCGCGCGCAACGGCAAGAATGCAAAAGCCGCCCACTGGGCGGCTTTTCTTTTGGCGTGGCGTTCGATGTGCCATGCGCGCCGCGTCACGCGCACCACGCCGGCAACGAGCCTCGCGGCTTAGTGCCAGTGTCCCGGAGGACCGCCGTGGTCGCGGTCGTAGTGGCCGCGGTCGTAGTGGCCGCGGCCCGGGCCGTCATAGCCGCCGTGGTGGCGATACCAGTCGTCGCGCCCCCAGTAGCGGCGGCCGTCCCAGTAACGGTCACCGTGCCAGCCGATGACGATGGCCGGCGGCGCGGCATAAACAGGAGCCGGCTGATAGACGACCGGCGGCGGAGGCGGCGCGTAGACCGGTTGCGGAGCGACATAAACCGGGGCCGGAATACCGATGTTGACACCAACGCTCACGCCAGCCATAGCAACGCTCGATGCGCCGATAGCCACGCCCCCGAGCAGCATTGCAACAACACGTGGGAACTTCATGGACTCACCTTTCGGATTTGATGTTTTGTTCAAGCCAATATAACGCACGGCTTTCGCCCGCGTATTTCAAACTTGTAATAACTGATGCACGAACCTGGCCTGCGTTCGATGTCGTTACGTCTCGTTACACTGGGCGGCGGATGGCCAACAGCGCCGGGCAGAATAGCATCGCTTGCGCCGGTGTGCAGGAGACTTCGCACGACTCGCGAACCCCAGTCCATTTATCGGCGCCTCAATGCAAAACCTTTGCGCTCCGGTGCGCCACCGCAATTTGCCTGGCATTCCTGACGATTCTCGCAGTGCTTCTTCCCTGCCTTCGAGCGACGACTTATTGCCTCCTCACATCGAGTAATTTGCGACCCAAAAAACAAAAACCCCGCAAGCCGAGACTTGCGGGGTTTCCACCGCCATTACTGGCGGAGACGGAGGGATTCGAACCCTCGATCCAGGTTTTGGCCCAGATGCTCCCTTAGCAGGGGAGTGCCTTCGACCTCTCGGCCACGTCTCCCAAAAACTTCGTTCGCGCCAGGGAGGCAGCGCAACGAAGCCAAGATAATAGCGGGTTAGCGCCTTCCGGTCAATTCATACGACGCTTTTTTGCAAAGTTTTTTCTGCAAGCGCACAACGAACCTCGGGCGCGGCATCGTGCATCGGAATCGAGCGGAAAAACCGCGTCACATCCTCGTCACACAACACAAACGCGGCGCAATGGCCGCGCAAACACGGCACGGTTTACGCGTGCTCGAGGTCGAACGCCTTGTGCAGCGCGCGCACTGCCAGCTCCATGTACTTCTCGTCGATCAGTACCGAAATCTTGATTTCCGAGGTCGAGATCATCTGGATGTTGATGCCCTCTTCCGAAAGCGTGCGGAACATCTTGCTCGCCACGCCCACGTGCGAACGCATGCCCACGCCGACCACCGAAACCTTCGACACCTTCGCGTCGCCGAGCACCTGCTCCGCGCTCACGTGACCCTTCACCTGGTTGTTCAGCACGTCGATGGCGCGCTGATAGTCGCCGCGCGGCACCGTGAACGTGAAGTCGGTCTTGCCGGCCACGCTCTGGTTCTGGATGATCATGTCGACGTCGATGTTAGCGTCCGCCACCGGGCCGAGGATCTGATACGCGATACCGGGCTTGTCGGGCACGCCCATCACGATGATGCGGGCCTCGTCGCGCTGGAACGCGATACCCGAGATGACTGCTTTTTCCATGGTCTCGTCTTCTTCAAAAGTAATCAGGGTGCCCGAGGACATCTCCTCGTCGAGGTTCATCATCGGGTCGGTCAGGCTCGAGAGCACACGCGTCTTCACCTGATACTTGCCCGCGAATTCCACCGAGCGGATCTGCAGCACTTTCGAGCCGAGGCTGGCCATTTCCAGCATCTCTTCGAACGTAATGCGGTCGAGACGGCGTGCGTCGTCGACCACACGCGGGTCGGTCGTGTAGACGCCGTCGACGTCCGTATAGATCAGGCATTCGTCGGCCTTCAGCGCCGCTGCGACTGCAACTGCCGACGTGTCCGAGCCGCCGCGCCCGAGCGTGGTGATGTGGCCTTCCGGGTCGATGCCCTGGAAGCCCGTGATCACGACCACCTTGCCTTCGTCGAGATCGGCCAGCACGCGCTCGCCGTCGATGTCGTTGATGCGGGCCTTGGTGAACGAGCTGTCGGTTTTGACCGGCACTTGCCAGCCGGTGTAGCTGATGGCGTCGACGCCTGCTTCCTGCAGGGCGATCGACAAAAGACCGACGCTCACCTGCTCACCGGTCGACGCAATCATGTCGAGCTCGCGCGGGCTGGGCTGCGGCGAAATTTCTTTCGCGAGACCGAGCAGACGATTGGTTTCGCCGGACATCGCCGAAGGCACGACGACCATCTTGTGGCCGGCCTTGTGCCATTTGGCGACGCGCTTGGCGACGTTCTTGATGCGCTCGACCGAGCCCATCGAGGTGCCGCCGTATTTGTGTACGATGAGTGCCATTGTCGTTCTGAACTGGAGATGTTACCGCGCTGGCGCACTGAAGAACCGGGCCGCCCGGACGCCTTGGGGCCACGGCGGCGGCTTCAGCGCGTGCAGCACGCGCGGGGTTTTGCCTCAGGGGCGCGAAGGCCGGCGCATCGTGTCGACGCGCGCTGGTGCCTTGCACTCGCGCCCTGCCCGCATGCCGCTACGACGTCCCTGCAACCGTCGGATACCGCTCGAAGGAAAAATCGCGCCTTCACGAGACACGCCGCTTTTGACGGCGTCCGTGAACGCGAAAAAGCGGGCTGGACAAACGACTTACACTACCCGATTGACGCCAAAATTACAAGACAGCACACGCTCGCAGAGGCCGAAAAAGGCTTGTGTGGCAAGGATTTGCGGGGGAACGATCGCGATGCCAGTCGGCGAATTGATCGATGACGGCGACGCGACTTCAGGCGATCAGCACATCCTTGCGCCATTCGATGCGTCGCCAGGCCGCGTCAGGCTCGCCGGGCGTCGCGCCGAACGCCGGCCGGTTCACGCCGATACGGGGCACGAACAGCAGCGTCTCGCCCACATAGAGCAACGGCACGTCGCGCTCCCATGCCGGCACGCCGCGCGTCTGGAACAGGTTCTTGAGCGTGCGGCTCACGTGCGCGGCTTCGTCGCGCAAGCGCTCGCCGCCGCTGCGCTCGCGCGCGACGAGCGGCGCGCTCGCGAGCACGTGCTCGGGAACGGCGTCGGCATCGTCAGGAGCGGCGGGCGCGAAAACGTAGCTCCCGCGCCATGACGGCAGCCGCCAGACTTCCTCGCCGCGCCAGTTCAACGACACGGGCGCGCGTGCATGAGCGGCGCCCTCGCCTGCGCGTTCGTCGCGCGCCCGCATGGCTTCCCACGAAACGATGCCGCGATACGCGCGCAAGCGATGTCCGGCGTGATCGACGCGCAACGCATGGCCATTCGGGTCATCGCGCGCAACCTCGCGCAACTGCCGCAACAGATCCGCAAGCCGCGCGGTCGACGCCGCCGGCAGGCCAAGCGAGCGCATCCAGTAACGCAGCACATTGAGGGCGCGTGTATCGTCGAGCGCGAGCAGCGCGGCATGTGAAAGCGCGCGGTCGCCCTCGCGTCCGACGTCGCGCAAATCGATGCGCGCGAGATCGTCGAGCAGACGCTGCGAAGCAGCTGCATGCGCCGCCGTGCGCGCGAGCGCATCGCGATAGCCAGGAAAATGAGCCGAAAGCGCCGGCATCACGTCGTGACGCAAGGCGTTGCGCGCGTAGCGCGTGTCGTCGTTCGATTCGTCGTCGATCCAGTGCAGGCCGTGCGCGCGCGCATAGCGCTCCAGTTGCATGCGCAACAGCGCGAGCAGTGGCCGCATGCGCGCCACGCCATTCGCGCTCGCACGTGCCGGCGCCATCGCCGCGAGCCCCGCGAGCCCGGCGCCGCGCAGCAACTGCAGCAGCACCGTCTCCGCCTGATCGTCCGCATGCTGCGCGAGCCAGAGCGCCTGCACGCCGTGCGCCGCGCACATCGCGTCGAGCGCGCGGTAGCGCGCGTCGCGGGCAGCCGCCTCGACGCCGGCCGCGTCGTCGCGCGCCAACTCTACGCGCCTCGCGTCGAACGTCACGCCGTACGCGCGCGCGGTTACCTCGCAATGGGCAAGCCATGCGTCGGCGTTCGGGCTCAGGCCGTGATGCACATGCAGTGCGACGAGACGCTGTGCGCCCGCCGCCCGCACCGCGGCGTCCAGCAGCACGGACGAGTCGAGCCCGCCGCTATACGCGATCGCGATGCGTGCGTCGTCGGCAAGCGTGGAAAGCACAACGCCGAGCGCATCGAGAACGATGCGCCCGGCGTCGGATTCGGGATGGTCGGTCACAGCACGACCGCAGACGTCGAGGAACGTTGACGTCGCGCGCCTTAGGCGCCCGGCGTCGTTTCCTTGAACTTGCCGTAGGCCATCAGGCGCTCGAAACGGCGCTGCTTCAGATCGGCGATGCTCATGCCCTGAAACTGGCGCAGCGAGTCGGCGAGCGCGCGGCGCAGCAGCGCGGCCATGCCCTTCGGGTCCCGATGCGCGCCGCCGAGCGGCTCGTTCACGATCTTGTCGATGAGGCCCAGCGCCTTGAGACGGTGCGCCGTGAGGCCCAGCGCTTCCGCAGCTTCCGGCGCCTTCGCGGCACTCTTCCAGAGAATCGACGCGCAGCCTTCCGGCGAAATCACCGAGTAGGTCGAGAACTGCAGCATCATGACGGTATCGGCCACGGCCACAGCGAGCGCGCCGCCCGAACCGCCTTCGCCGATGATCGTCGTGATGATCGGCGTCTTGAGTTCGGCCATCACATAGAGATTGCGGCCAATGGCTTCCGACTGGCCGCGCTCTTCCGCGCCGATGCCCGGGTACGCGCCCGGCGTGTCGACGAACGTGAAGATGGGCAGGCCAAATTTTTCGGCGAGACGCATCAGGCGTTCGGCCTTGCGATAGCCTTCCGGGCGCGGCATGCCGAAGTTGCGCGCGGCGCGCTCCTTCGTGTCACGGCCCTTCTGGTGGCCGATCACCATGCAGGCCTGGCCATTGAAGCGCGCGAGGCCGCCGACGACGGAAAGGTCGTCCGCGAACGAGCGGTCGCCATGGAGTTCGTGAAAATCGGTAAAAAGCTCGTGCACGTAATCGAGCGTGTACGGACGCTGCGGATGACGCGCGATCTGCGAAACCTGCCACGGGCTCAGGTTCGCATAGAGGTCCTTCGTGAGTTGCTGGCTCTTCTTCGACAGCCGCTCGATTTCTTCCGAAATATCGACGGCCGAATCGTCCTGAACGAAGCGCAGTTCTTCGATCTTCGCTTCCAGTTCAGCGATCGGCTGTTCGAAATCCAGAAACGTGGTCTTCATGTGTGGGAATCCTTCACTTTGCGGCAGCGCGTATTCTAACCGCGCCAGCCCGCGCCGAAATCGGCTCAGAACTATCGATTTCTTCGATCGATAGCATTTTTCTCAGACGCTGACGACAGCCCCGGGCCTCACGACGGCTCGAGGCTGCGCCACATATACCAGGTCGCGACGGTACGCCACGGCTCCCAGTTGGCCGCGACTTCGCGCGCTTCGCTGCGCGTCACCGGCTCGCCACTGAAATAGTTGACGCTGATCGCGCGGATCAGGCCCAGATCGTCGAGCGGCAGCACATTCGGGCGTGCGAGATTGAAGATCAGGAACATCTCGGCGGTCCAGCGGCCAATGCCGCGAATCGCCGTGAGCTCCGCGATCACGTCTTCGTCGTCCATCGACGTCCACTTGCCGACGTGCAGCGCACCCGAGACGAAATGCTGCGCGAGATCGAGGATGTATTCCGTCTTGCGTTTCGAGAGGCCACACGCGGCGAGCCTCTCGTGACCGAGTTTCAGGAACTGCTGCGGCATGAGCTTCGGGCATGCGGCTTCCACACGCTGCCACAGCGCCTGCGCCGCCGCCGTCGAAATCTGCTGGCCGACCACCGAGCGTGCGAGCGTGACGAACGGATCGTCGCGGCTCAACAAATGCACGGGACCGAACTTCGGAATCAGCTTCTTGAGAATGCGGTCGCGCTTGACGAGGTCCGCGCACGCCTTGTCCCAATAGTCGGGACGCTGCACTTCGAATTCGAGATCGCCCAGCGCGTTCGCCGCGGGCTCCACGCCTTCGAGTGCCGCCGGACCATTGGAGAGCGCAGCCTCGATTGCCGCGCCGTCGAGCACTTCGTGCGAGCCGGACGCGCCGTTGGTTTTCCCGCGCGCCGTCTTCGCAGCCGGCTTTGTCGCTGCCTTGCCGCCCGCTCCATTGAGCGCACGCTTTGCACCTGCGGGTGCGCCCGCAGTTCCGCCCGTTAGCGACGCAGACCGCCTGGTCTGCGTCTTCGTGGCCGTTGCCATCCTGCCTCCTGCCTCGCGAATCGATCAGTGGAAACTGGACAGCCCGCTTACACGCGGCGCCACTCGGTCAACCCGCCCGGTTTGTCTTCGAGCGCGACACCGGCTTCGAGCAGTTCGGCCCGAATCCGGTCCGCCTCCGCATATTGCTTCGCCTGCTTGGCCGCCGTGCGCGCCGCGATCTTCGCTTCGATCGCTGCCACGTCGAGCGCGCCTGCATCTTGTGCGCCCGCGGCCTGTTGCAGGAACACGCGCGGCTCGCGCACGAGCAGCCCGATCACACGTGCGAGACGCTGCAACTGACGCGCGAGCATGGCGTCGCGCGTACGGTTCACCTCGCTCGCGAGTTCGAACAGCACGGCGATCGCCACCGGCGTGTTGAAATCGTCGTTCATTGCCGCACGAAAACGTTGCGCGTACGGCTCGTTCCAGTCAAGCTCGCCCGCGTCCGGCGTCACGTCTTTCAACGCCGTGTAAAGACGGGTGAGCGCGTTGCGCGCGTCGTCGAGATGCGCGTCGCTGTGATTCAGCGGCGAGCGGTAATGCGCGCGCGCCATGAAGAAGCGCACCACTTCGGCATCGTACTTCGCCAGCACTTCGCGGATCGTGAAGAAGTTGCCGAGCGACTTCGACATCTTCTCGTTGTCGATATTCACGAAGCCGTTATGCATCCACGTATTGACGAACGTCTTGCCGGTCGCGCCTTCGCTCTGCGCAATCTCGTTCTCATGGTGCGGAAACTGCAGATCCTGACCGCCGCCGTGAATGTCGAAGTGCTCGCCGAGCAACGTGCAGCCCATGGCCGAGCATTCGATATGCCAGCCCGGACGCCCGCGTCCATATTTCGAATCCCAGCTCGTGTCGGCCGGCTCTTGCGGTTTTGCCTGTTTCCAGAGCACGAAGTCAAGCGGATCCTGCTTGGCATCGTTCGTCGCCACACGTTCGCCCGCGCGCAGGTCTTCGATCGACTTGCCGGAGAGCGCGCCATAGTTCGCGAACTTGCGCACCGCGTAGTTCACGTCGCCGTCCGCGCCCTGGTACGCGTAGCCGTTGCGCTCGAGCTTGCCGATCATGTCGAGCATCTGCGCAATGTACTGCGTCGCGCGCGGCTCGTGATCGGGACGCTCGATGCCGAGCGCGTCCGCGTCTTCGTGCAGCGCTGCGATGAAACGGTCGGTGAGCTGCTTGATCGTCTCGCCGTTTTCTACCGCACGACGAATGATCTTGTCGTCGATATCGGTAATGTTGCGCACATAGGTCACGTTGTAGCCGAGCGCGCGCAGCCAGCGTTGCACGATATCGAACACCACCATCACACGCGCATGCCCGACATGACAATAGTCGTACACCGTCATCCCGCAGACGTACATACGCACGACGCCGGGCTCGAGTGGCACGAAATTTTGCTTGTCACGCGCGAGCGTGTTGTAGATGCGCAGTGATTCCATAAAGGCGATGGATACGTGGGTCGAAAGAAATCCGCGGCGGCGCCGACCGCAGCCAGCGGGTGATGCCCGCATTGCTCAGGCTGCTGTCTGTCGGCGACCGGACTGCAACCAGGTTGCTATCGGGGCGGAGACGACCACGAGTGGCGTTGGAAAGCCCGGCGACTCGCGCAGCGCGCCCGGAATACGAATGAAACGGGCGAGGGACAAAGCGCGCGACGAAACGCACAGACCTTTTGTTAGAATGGCTCGGAGTATAACACCGCGACCTCACCCTATGAAACCTTCCAGCGGCCGCGCGCCCCGTGCTGCGACCCTTGCCGCGTCGGCTCTCTCGAGCGTCGCGATCGTGCTGTGCAGTGTCAGCATCGCGCATGCCGCGCCTCCGGCGACCTCCGACGCCACGCCCGGCGCCGACGCCGCGATCAGCCAGCACGACTGGGCTGGCGCGCTCAGCCAGCTCGACGCGCGCATCAAGACGAACCCGCGCGACGTGCAGGCGAAGTTCAAGCGCGCGACCATTCTCGCGCGCCTGAACCGCGACGACGACGCGATCGAGGCGTTCACCGAACTCACGCAGCTCTACCCCGAATTGCCCGAGCCTTACAACAATCTCGCGGCGCTTTACGCGAAGCATGGCCGCTACGACGAGGCGCGCGTCGCGCTCGAAACCGCGGTGAAGGCAAACCCGTCGTACGGACTCGCGTGGGAAAATCTCGGCGACCTTTACCTGCGTCTGGCCGACGCGTCATACCGCCGCGCGCAAACGCTTGGCCATGCAAGCGGCACCACGCAGCAGCGCCAGGCCGACATCGCGAAGATCATCTCGCCGCCGCCCGCGCAAAAGAAGTCGGCCGCGGCAGCGGCAGAAAGCGCATCGGCAGCGAGCCCGTCGGCCATCGTGCCCGCGCTCAGCAACCCGGCGTACCAGTTCGGCGGCTCGACGGGATCGCTCGCGATGCCGCCTTTCGTGGCGCCGTCGAACTAACATCTGGCGCGCAGCGTGCGCGCCGCGACACGTTTTTCCCGCACTTCCGAGGATACTCATGAAATGGTTGATGTTGGCGCTCGGCAGCGCCGCCCTGATCGCGAACGCACCCGCCTTTGCACAAAACGGCCAGCCGGCCGCCGCGCATCCGCAAGTGCTCTTCAAGACCAGTGAAGGCGACATTCGCGTCGAGCTCTATCCGGAGAAAGCGCCGAAGACCGTCGACAATTTCCTGCAGTACGTGAAGGCTGGCCAGTACAACGGCACGATCTTTCATCGCGTCATTCGCGGTTTCATGATCCAGGGCGGCGGCTACACGCAAAGCTTCGTCGAGAAACCCACGCGCGCGCCGATCGCGCTCGAAAGCAGGAATGGCCTGAAGAACCTCACGGGCACGATCGCGATGGCGCGCACGAGCGACCCGAATTCGGCCACCGCTCAGTTCTTCATCAACACGGTGGATAACGCCGGCCTCGACTATCCGAACCCGGACGGCAACGGCTATGCCGTGTTCGGCAAGGTCACGCAAGGCATGGACGTCGTGAAGAAGATCGAAGCGGCGCCCACCACCTCGCGCGGCCCGATGTCCGATGTGCCGCAAAAGGAAATCGTGATCGAGTCGGCGACCGTCGTCGGCAAGTAAGCACGCCGGCAACACGCCAGTTAATCATCGACTAACCGGGCGGCAGCGCCGCCCTCACCCGTCGCACGTCGCGGCGCCGGCACACGCGTTGGGCAACACGCCCCGCCTCTTGCCGATGCAGCGACGTTCATTCCCCCCGCCACAGGCAAAGGATTCCATCATGGTCGAACTGCACACGAACCACGGCGTCATCAAGCTCGAACTGAACGCCGAGAAGGCCCCGAAGACGGTCGCCAACTTCCTCAACTATGTGAAGAGCGGCCACTATGACGGCACGGTGTTTCACCGCGTCATCGACGGGTTCATGATCCAGGGCGGCGGCTTCGACGCCGGCATGAAGCAAAAGCCGACCGAAGCGCCGATCGAAAACGAAGCGAACAACGGCCTGAAGAACGAGCGCGGCTCCATCGCCATGGCGCGCACCAACGACCCGCACTCGGCGTCGGCGCAGTTCTTCATCAACGTCGCCGACAACGACTTCCTGAACCACTCGTCGCCGACGCCGCAAGGCTGGGGCTACGCCGTGTTCGGCAAGGTCGTGGAAGGCCTCGAAGTGGTCGACAAGATCAAGAAGGTCAAGACGGGCTCGAAGGGCTTCCATCAGGACGTGCCGGTCGACGACGTCGTGATCGAGAAGGCTGTCGTCGTCGAATAAGCTTCGTACAACTCTCACGCACACCCTTCATCGATGCTGCAGGAAAAGGCTTTACGACACGCTGCCGCGGGCGTGCCCGGCGAGGGCAAGCGCCCCCACGCGGCTCGTCCGTTTCTGTTCATTTCCGATGTGCATCTGAATGAAGGGATTCCGCGTACGGTCGCCGCGTTCGAGCGCTTCATCCGGGTCACGGCCGATCAGGCCGACTCGGTATTCATACTCGGCGACCTCTTCGAATACTGGATCGGTGACGACATGCTCACCGATCCGTTCCCCGCGCGCATGGCTGCGCTGATGCATACGCTCTCCGAGCGCGGCATCGCGCTCTACATCATGCACGGCAACCGCGACTTTCTGATGGGCAAGCGCTTCATGAAAGCCGCGGGCGCGATCTGGCTGCCCGACCCCATCGCGATCACCGCGTTCGGCACGCGCCTCGCACTCGCGCACGGCGACGCGATGTGCACCGACGATCACGGCTATCAGGTCTTCCGCAAGCTCGCGCGCAACCGGCTCGTGCAGCTGCTGTTTCTTGCCTGGCCGTTTCGCTGGCGGCGAGCGATCGCCGAGCGCGCGCGTCGCGCGAGCGAAAGCAAACGCAGCGGCCCGCGCCTGCCGAAGTACGACGTCACGGTCAAAGGCGTTGCGGCGCTCTTCAAGCGTGCGCGCGCGAACACCATCGTGCACGGCCACACGCACCGGCCGGCGCGCCACCAGGAGCCCGGCGGCACGCGTTGGGTCTTGCCCGACTGGGATCTCGATCACGGCAAGCCGCGTGGCGGCTATCTGCGCGTGGATGCCGAAGGCTTCAGGGTCTTGCCGCTGGACTGAGGTGCGCCGCCTTTACTTTTAGCGCTTGCTCTTAGCGCCCTCCTGGCGCCACGTCTCAAACGCGCGCAGGCGCCTTCTCCTCTTCGCGGCTCGACGCTTCGGCTTGCGGGCCGACACATTCGAGCCCCTCGGATAGACGCCGCAATTCGGCGAGCGCCGCATCGGCGCCATGGAGCGCCTCGAGTCGCGCGCCGAGACGCTCGAGCGCGACGACGATCGCATCGACGCGCTGCGTCTGCGTAGCCGCGTGGTCGATCAGGCCGTGAATCGCGAGCGAAACCGGGTCGTCGGCATTGGGCGTGATGCCATAGGCGCAAAAGCCCTCTCGCGCCGAGGCCGGTTTGGCCTGCACCGGCGCGGTCTTCGCGGGCGCGACGACGCGTGCGGGGTTGCCTACCGCCGTAGCCCCTTCCGGCACCGGCTTCACGACCACGGCGTTCGAGCCGATTTTCGCCGCGGCGCCCACCGTGAAGCCGCCGAGCACCTTTGCGCCCGCACCGACGATCACGCCCGGCCCCAGCGTCGGGTGGCGCTTCGCGCCGCGCGTGAGCGACGTGCCGCCGAGCGTCACGCCCTGGTAGATCGTGCAGTCGTCGCCGACCTCGGCCGTCTCGCCGATCACCACGCCCATGCCGTGATCGATGAACACGCGCCTGCCGACGGTCGCGCCCGGATGGATCTCGATGCCCGTCAGAAAACGCGCGATCTGCGAAATGTAGCGCGCGAGCCAGCGGCGCCTGGCGAGCCAGCACGCATGCGCGAAGCGATGCAGCACGAGCGCGTGCAGACCCGGATAACAGGTCAGGACCTCCCACGCGCTGCGGGCGGCGGGATCGCGCTCGCGGATCGTGGCAATGTCTTCGCGAAGTCTCTTGAACATGGCTGTCACGCTAAAAACGGATGAAACATGGGAATGGCGGCCGCGCGACGCCGCAGCGTGCGTGCAAGCGACGCAACGGCTATTGCAGCCGCGCGCATTTGCTTATGAATTTTTCGCCGGTTTTCAGCCGATTGTAGGCGCAAAGCCGATTCGAGGTCGGAAGCCCCCGTCGGCGGCAAGGTTTGCGCCGGCGCGCGCAGCCGCGCCGACACAGAGGATCAGCGGATCTCGCCCTTGCCGTCGCCTTTGCCCTTGAGCAGGAGGATGTGCTTGGCGATGCCACGCACGATATTGACCTCCTCGCGCTCGAGCCCCGAGCGGGCGAAGAGCCGCCGCAGCCGCGACATCAGCTTCTTCGGATTGGCGGGGTCGAGAAACTCGAGCGCGATGAGCGCGTTCTCGAGGTGCACGTACATGCGTTCGATGTCGTCGCTGGTCGCGAGCGGCGACCCGGCCGGAAGCGGGGCGGCGCCGCCCGCACCGCCAGCCGCCGGCAGCGCGGCGGCGGGTGCGCTCTCCCCGAGGTACGCGAGGCGCAGCTCATAGGCGAGCACCTGAACCGCCTGGGCCAGATTGAGCGAGCTATAGGCGGGATTGGCCGGAATATGCGCAAGCGCGCTGCAGCGCTCGACGTCGTCGTTCGACAGGCCCGTGCGTTCGTTGCCGAACACGAGCGCGATGTCGCCGCCGTGCACCGCCTGGCGGCAGGCGTCCTGCACCGCCTCGCGCGGCGCTGCGGGCGGCGGCCCGTACTCGCGCGTGCGCGCTGTGAGCGCGAGCGACCATTGCACGCCCGCCAGCGCATCGGCAAGCGTCGGCACGATGTGGGCGGCCGCGAGCACGTCGTCGGCGCCGCTCGCCATGGCAATGGCTTCCGGGTCGCAGTGGACCTGCGGCACGCGCGGCGCCACCAGCACGAGGCGCGAGAATCCCATGGTCTTCAGCGCGCGCGCGGCCGCGCCGACGTTGCCGGGGTGGCTCGGCTCGACGAGCACGAAGCGGGTAGACGTGAAGCCGCCGCGCAGCGGCTCGTGGGCGTCGCCGCAAGCCGGCGCCGCAGCGTGGGAAGTTGCGTGGGAATCGGGTGAATCGGGGTGCGCCAAGATGGTTCTCTAACCGCGAAAAGGAGATTGAAATGTCTATGTTAGCGCGCCCGGCGCCGCGGCGATGTGTGCTCATGCGCTTCCTGCCGCGAACGTCATATCCATAGAAATCCCGATATCCCGCCCGAGAGAAGCCATGGAATCGCCGATACTCGGGTAAAATGGCGGTTTCGCGCGCGTCGGGCGAATCGTGCAGCCGTGTTGCTGACCGCCAGGCGCCCGGCAAGTCGCTGGCCAACAGCGCCGCCGCGCCCCGCTCTTATCCAATTCGTCTCCGTTGACGGGACAGGTTCCGCAGGTCCATTCGAGGCCCGCGCCCTGTCCAATCGTTAGACGCTTTTATCTTTTGCACCACCGGCGCGCGTCCCGCCTTCGCGAGCGCCGGACAACAAGGATCCTGGCTCATGCATCCCATGCTCAACATCGCTGTCAAGGCCGCGCGCCGCGCCGGACAGATCATCAACCGTGCGTCGCTCGACCTCGACCTCGTGCAGGTCGCGAAGAAGCAGCACAACGATTTCGTCACGGAAGTCGACAAGGCGGCTGAAGCCGCCATCATCGAAACGCTCAAGACCGCCTACCCCGACCACGCCATCCTTGCCGAGGAATCGGGCCAGTCGGAGAACGAGTCCGAGTACCAGTGGATCATCGATCCGCTCGACGGCACCACCAACTTCATCCACGGCTTCCAGTACTACTGCGTCTCGATCGCGCTCGCACACAAGGGCCTCGTCACGCAGGCCGTGGTCTATGACCCGACGCGCAACGATCTCTTCACCGCATCGCGCGGCCGCGGCGCGTTCCTGAACGACCGCCGCATCCGCGTGGGCCGCCGCGACCGTCTCGCCGACGGCCTGATCGGCACCGGCTTCCCGTTCCGCGAAAAGGACGGCCTCGACAGCTACTGCGAACTGTTCGCCGAAATGACCAACGCGTGCGCGGGCCTGCGCCGCCCGGGCGCGGCCGCGCTCGATCTGGCCAACGTCGCCGCCGGCCGCATGGACGGCTTCTTCGAGCAGGGCCTCAACCCGTGGGATGTCGCCGCAGGCGGCCTGCTCGTGACGGAAGCCGGCGGCCTGATCGGCAACTACACGGGCGACTCGGACTTCCTGCACATGGGCGAAGTCGTCGCGGGCAACCCGAAGATCTACGCGCAGATGGTGCCGATCCTCTCGAAGTACACGCGCGTGCCCAAGGCGGCGTAAGCGCCCGTGCGCGTCGCGGTGCACGCCTGGCTCCGCCGCGATGCGTGCAAAGCGCACGCCAGGTCACGCCTGACCCACGCATGCGCATCGAGCGGCTTCGGCCGCTTTTTTGTTTCGCCCGCCGCCCTGCTGCAAGAGGACCACGCACGCATCCGATGAAAAAAGGCTTCTACACGATCATCGCCGCGCAGTTCGTGTCGTCGCTCGCCGACAACGCGCTCCTCATCGCGGCGATTGCGCTGCTCACGGTGATTGCTTCGCCCGCCTGGGTGACGCCACTGCTGCAGATCTTTTTCACGATCTCGTACGTACTGCTCGCGCCTTTCGTGGGTGCGTTTGCCGACGCCCTGCAAAAGCGCCACGTCATGTTCGTCTCGAACGCGCTCAAGGCGTGCGGCTGTCTGCTGATGATCGCGGGCGTGCATCCGATGATCGCGTATGGCGTGGTCGGCTTCGGCGCGGCGGCTTACTCGCCTGCAAAGTACGGAATCCTGACGGAATTGCTGCCGGCCGAAAAGCTCATCGCCGCCAATGCGTGGCTCGAATCGGCCACGGTGCTTTCCACCATCGTCGGCACGATGATGGGCGGCGCACTCGTTTCCACTTACGCCGACCGTTTCGTCACGCGCCATCCGTGGCCGGCGATCCATTCGGCCGCCGACCTCGCGATGCTCGCCGTCATGGTCACGTATGTGATCGCCGCGATCATCAACATCGGCATTCCCGACACGGGCGCGCGCTACGAGAACCGGCTCAGCGAACCGGCTCGTCTCATGGGCGATTTCACGCATAGCTTCAACGTGCTCTGGACCGACAAGCTCGCGCAGATCGCACTCTGGGTCACGACCCTGATGTGGGGCGCGGCGGTCACGCTGCAACTGCTCGTGCTCAAGTGGGCCGACGTGAATCTCGGACTCTCGCTCTCGAAAGCCGCCGTGATGCAGGGCGTGACCGGACTCGGCATCGCGCTCGGCGCGGGCGCGGCAGCCGCATGGGTGTCGCTGCGCGCCTCGTTGCGCGTGCTGCCCGTAGGCGTACTGTGCGGCGCGGTGGCGATCGGCATGGCGTTCTACAGCAAAGGCCTTTTCCCGCAAGGCGTTGGCGTGCGCTTCGGCGCGTTCATCGTGCCCTTCTACCTGCTTTTCGCGTACCCGCTGATGGTGCTGCTCGGCGTGCTCGCCGGTTTCTTCATTGTGCCGATGAACGCCCTGCTCCAGCATCGCGGCGCGACGCTGCTTTCGGCGGGCCACTCGATCGCGGTGCAGAATTTCAACCAGAATCTCGCGGTGCTGCTCATGCTCGGCGCGTATGCGTTGCTGCTCACCGCGAAGGTTCCCGTGCAGTGGATCATCGTCGTGTTCGGCCTGTTCGTTTCCACGATGATCTGGCTCGCCATGCGGCACAGTGCGGCAAACGCGCGCACCGTGGACATGCAGGCGCTGGTCGACGAATGACGGGAGCCACTGTGACGGCGTTAGCCGAAAGGCTGGCTTTACATGCAATCGGCGCGCGTTAAACTCACGCCCTGAACCCCTAGCAAGACACCGAGGATGGCTACACACACCGCAGGCGCAGCCGACATCGCGCAACATACCCCCATGATGCAGCAGTATCTGCGCATCAAGGCCGACCATCCGGGCACGCTCGTGTTCTACCGCATGGGCGACTTCTACGAGCTCTTCTTCGAAGACGCCGAGAAGGCCGCGCGCCTGCTCGACCTCACGCTCACGCAGCGCGGGGCATCTGCGGGCAATCCGATCAAGATGGCGGGCGTGCCGCATCACGCGGTCGAGCAATATCTCGCGAAGCTCGTGAAGCTGGGCGAGTCGGTGGCGATCTGCGAACAGATCGGCGACCCCGCCACCTCCAAGGGTCCGGTCGAGCGCAAGGTCGTGCGCGTGGTGACGCCCGGCACGCTGACCGACGCCGCCCTCCTTTCCGACAAGAACGACGTCTACCTGATGGCCGTGTGCCCCGGCCACAACCGGCGCGGCGTGACCGTCAACGTGGGCCTCGCGTGGCTCAATCTCGCCAGCGGCGCCTTGCGTCTCGCGGAAGTCGCGCCGGAACAGGTCGCCACGGCGTTCGAGCGCATTCGGCCTGCCGAAATCCTCGTCGCGGAAATGCCGGCGGAAACCGCTGCCTGGGCGCCGCCCGCCGGTTCGGGCGCGCTCACACGCGTGCCGGCCTGGCACTTCGACGTCGGCTCGGGCAAGCAACGCCTGTGCGACCAGCTCGACGTGGCAAGCCTCGACGGCTTCGGCGCGCAAACGCTCACGAGCGCATGCGGCGCGGCGGGCGCGCTGCTGCTCTACGCGGCGGCCACACAAGGCCAGCAACTGCGCCACGTGCGCAGCCTGAAGGTCGAAGCCGAATCGGAATACATCGGACTCGATCCGGCCACGCGCCGCAACCTCGAACTCACGGAAACGCTGCGCGGCACCGAATCGCCCACGCTCTGCTCGCTGCTCGACACGTGCAGCACGGCCATGGGCAGCCGCTTGCTGCGTCACTGGCTGCATCACCCGCCGCGCGAAGCCGCGATTGCGCAAATGCGCCAGCAGGCCATCGGCGCCTTGCTCGAGGCGCCGCCGCACGCGAGCGTCGATACCTTGCGCAGCGTCTTGCGCCAGATCGCCGACGTCGAGCGCATTACCGGGCGCCTTGCGCTGCTTTCCGCGCGCCCGCGCGATCTGTCCAGCCTGCGCGACACCTTTGCCGCACTGCCCGCGCTGCGCGAACAGGTCGCAGCCGCAAGCGGCGCGGCCACGTCGCTCGCGCATATTGCCGAGGCGCTCGAACCGCCCGCCGAGTGCGCGGCGCTCCTGCAGCGCGCGGTTGCGCCGGAACCGGCGGCGATGGTGCGCGACGGCGGCGTGATCGCACGCGGCTACGATGCGGATCTCGACGAACTGCGCGACATCTCCGAGAACTGCGGTCAGTTCCTGCTCGACCTCGAAACGCGCGAGCGTACGCGCACCGGCATCGGCAATCTGCGCGTCGAGTACAACAAGGTGCACGGCTTCTATATCGAAGTCACACGCGGCCAGACCGACAAGGTTCCCGACGACTATCGCCGTCGCCAGACGCTCAAGAACGCCGAGCGCTATATCACGCCGGAACTGAAGACGTTCGAAGACAAGGCGCTGTCGGCGCAGGAACGCGCGCTTTCGCGCGAAAAGGCGCTCTACGACGCGCTGCTGCAGTCGCTGCTGCCATTCATTCCCGATTGCCAGCGCGTGGCTGCCGCACTCGCGGAACTCGACCTGCTTGCTGCATTCGCGGAACGCGCCCGCGCGCTGGACTGGAATGCGCCCACGTTTGCGCAGGCGCCGGGCATCGAGATCGAGCAAGGCCGCCATCCCGTGGTCGAAGCGCAGGTCGAGCAGTTCATCGCCAACGACTGCCTGCTTTCGGCCGAGCGCAAGCTGCTGCTCATCACCGGCCCGAACATGGGCGGTAAATCGACTTTCATGCGACAGACCGCGCTCATCGCCCTGCTCGCTTACGTGGGCAGCTACGTGCCGGCAAAGCGCGCGAGCTTCGGGCCGATCGACCGCATCTTCACGCGCATCGGCGCCGCCGACGACCTCGCGGGCGGCCGCTCGACCTTCATGGTCGAGATGACCGAAGCCGCGGCCATTCTCAACGACGCCACGCCGCAAAGCCTCGTGCTCATGGACGAGATCGGGCGCGGCACATCGACGTTCGACGGCCTCGCGCTCGCGTGGGCCATCGCGCGGCATCTGCTCGCGCACAACGGTTGCCACACGCTCTTCGCCACGCACTACTTCGAGCTCACGCAACTGCCGGCCGAATTTGCGCAGGCGGCGAACGTGCATCTTTCGGCAGTCGAGCATGGCCACGGCATCGTGTTCCTGCACGCGGTGCAGGAAGGCCCGGCGAACCAGAGCTACGGCCTGCAGGTCGCACAGCTCGCGGGGGTGCCTGCCGCTGTGATCCGCGCTGCGCGCAAACATCTCGTGCATCTCGAGCAGCAATCGGCGGGGCAGCCCACGCCGCAACTCGACCTGTTCGCCGCCCCCGCCGCCGAATACGACGACGTGGCGCCCTTCGTGGAGGATCGCGCCGCGCCGGTCGAAGAGGATCGTGGCGCGTCGCTCGTCGCTCAGCGGCTGCGCGAACTCGATCCGAACGAACTGCGCCCGCGTGACGCGCTCGACCTGTTGTACGAACTGCATGAGCTGGCCACAGCGCCGGACGCCAAGCGCTAAGCGTCGCCTCGCGACGCTGCCGCGGCCGCCGCAACCGGCGGGCCGCGGCAGTCGCCGCTCGCGCTATCTGAAAATCATGCGCCGTGCGTCGTGCACGTTGATGCTGGTTGCGTCACTGGGTTCATCGCTCGCGGCGTTCGCGCAAGCACCGCGCTATGCCTTCGCGGTCGTGGCGAACGCGCTCACCTCGCAGTCCGAGGAAGCGTCGGCGCAGCGGCTCATCGACGCCATCGGACGCGATCCGCAAATCGCGTTCACGGTCTACGACGGCAATCTCAAAGGCGCACGCGAAACCTGTGCCGACCATCTTTACGAGCAGCGTCACGACCTGCTCGATGCGTCACGTGCGCCGCTCGTGTTCGTACCCGGCGAACGCGACTGGGTCACCTGCGGCATGAACGGCTCGGGCGCCTACGATCCCGCTGAGCGGCTCGACTTCCTGCGCCAGAACTTCTTCTCCGATCCCAACGCGCTCGGCCAAACTCCCTTGACGCTCACGCGCGAGAGCGAAGTCTCGCGCTTCCGGCCGTACCGGGAAAACGTGCGCTGGCAGCTCGGCGACACCGTGTTCATCGGGTTGAACGTGCCGGACGGCAACAATCACTATCTCAATGCGGGTGGACGCAACGGCGAGTTCGAAGATCGCGTGATCGCCAACGGCTTCTGGCTCGAACACGCAGCCGAGTATGCGAAGCGCCGCAACGCGCGCGCGATCGTCATCTTCATGCAAGGCAACGCGATGCCCGAGCATTACGAGCGTCCCGACCGCTTCGCGTGGCTGCGCTTTCACCGCGCACCGCGCGACGGCTATCTCGAGCTGCGCCGCAGCCTCGTGAAGCTCGCCGAGATTTTCCGCGGCCAGATCATCGTCGTGAATACCGACGACTCGAAGCTCGCACATGGCTTCACGATCGATCAGCCGCTGCGCAACGACAAGGGCGCAAAGATAGAAAACGTCACGCGCATCGCGTTCTCACTGCGCGATCCGCTTACGCAATGGCTGCAGGTGGACGCCGACATGGCGCGCCGCACGCCGCTGCGCGTGAGCGTGCACGATGTGCCGAAGCATCTACCGCTGTTGCCCGTGCAGCCGTCGCCGTTCACGCCAGGCGCGGGTTCGTCGCCCGCGATGCCGGAAATGCCTGAAGTGTCGTCGATGCCGGATGTGACCGAGATTCCCGGCATGCCGCAGTCGCCTGACGTCGCGCCCGCCACGCCTGGCGCATCGGGAACTGCCGTGCCTCCCGCCTTGCCGCCGTCCGGCAACGGCGTGCTCGTGCCGGCGTGGCCCACGCAGGGTGGCCAGAATGGCTTAAACGGTCGGAATGATGCGAATGGCCAGAACGGCCTGGGTGGTGCAAACAGCGGTGAAAGCAGCAGCGGCAATGGCCTGCCGCCAGTCCAGCTGCAGCCGCCCGGCGCACCGGCGTCAGGCGGCTTCGCGCATTGAGCGGCGATTAGTGCAGGGTGGGTTTCGAGGCGCCTTCATCGCCGTCGTCTTCTTCGTCTTCGTCGATGATTTCGAGGCCGTCCGCGCCATGCGCGTGCTCATGCTCGATTTCGTCTTCGGTGGCGGTGCGCACTTCCTTGACCGTCAGCGCGAAACGCAGCGCCATGCCCGCTAGCGGATGGTTGCCGTCGAGCACGACCTTGTCTTCGGCAACATCCGTGACCGTATAGATGAGCGTGTCGAGATCTTCGTCGCCTTCTTCGGGCGTACCTTCGAACTGCATGCCGACTTCGAGTGGCTCGGGGAAGCGGTTGCGCGGCTCGATCTTCACGAGCTCGGGATCGTACTCCCCGAAAGCGTCCTGCGGATCAAGCTGGATCTGGGTCTCGAAGCCCGGCTCCTGCCCGTCCAGCACTTCCTCGATCTTGGGGAACGTGCCATCATAGCCGCCGTGCAGATAGACCATCGGCTCGTCGCTTTCCTCGATCAGATTGCCCTGCGCATCCGATAGCTTGTAAGCGACCGACACGACGGTGTCCTTTGCAATTTTCATTCGATCCTCCAGATTACAGACCACATTATACGATGCCGAAGCGGTCCCCAGACCACCCGGTGGACGCGCGCAAGCGGCGCGCCTCCCTCCCCCCGGCATGCCCCGCGCCCGATGTTGCCACGCCGCTTCTGGGCGGCCTGACACCGGCGCAGTTCATGCGCAAATACTGGCAGAAAAAGCCACTGTTGATCCGCCAGGCGATTCCCGACATCGAAGCGCCGCTCTCGCGCGAAGCCCTCTTCGCGCTGGCAGACAACGACGATGTCGAATCGCGTCTCATCACACATTTTCGTCGCCGCTGGGCGCTCGAACACGGCCCGTTCTCGCCGGACGAACTGCCTTCGCCGAAGACCCGCCAGTGGACGCTCCTCGTGCAGGGCGCCGACCTGCACGACGACCGCGCGCGTGCCCTCCTCGAGCGCTTTCGCTTCGCGCCCGACGCGCGGCTCGACGACCTCATGATCTCGTACGCATCGGACGGCGGCGGTGTCGGCCCGCACTTCGATTCGTATGACGTCTTCCTGCTGCAGGTGCACGGCAAGCGCCGCTGGCGCATCGGCGCACAGCGCGGCCTCTCGCTGCAGGAAGGCCTGCCGCTGAAGATTCTCGCGAACTTCCAGCCTGAAGAGGAGTGGGTGCTGGAGCCGGGCGACATGCTCTACCTGCCGCCGCACATCGCGCACGACGGCATCGCTGAAGGCGAATGCATGACCTGCTCGATCGGCTTTCGTTCTCCTTCCACGAACGAATTGACGAGCCAGTTTCTTTACTGGCTTGCCGAGCGCGGCGCCGATAACGGCAACGGCAAGGACACACTGTACCGCGACCCCGACCAGCCGGCCGTGGCGCACCCGGCGCAGCTTCCTGTGGCACTCGTAGAGCGGGTTGGCGGCGTGCTTGCTAAAGTGCGCTGGAGCGACGCCGACGTCTCCTCGTTCGTGGGCTCGTGGCTGTCGGAACCGAAAGCCAATGTGGTCTTCGACACCCCCGAAAAACCGCTCGACGAAGCCCGTTTCGTTGCGCAAGCGGCAAAAAACGGGATAACACTCGACCGCAGGACAATCCTGCTTTACGATTCGCGGTCGTATTACCTGAATGGGGAACAGTACTTGCTCAAAGAGGCGAGAAAGTGGCTGCCGGCACTGGCCGACAGGCGCTCTATGGACGGGAAACGCTTTGTAACACTCTCACACGATTCGTGTGTGACAGCGTTGCTACACGAGTGGTATCGTGCGGGCTGGATTCGGACCGGGGTGCTTGCCTAAGCGCTTCGGACTGTTATACCGTACTAAAATAGTGCTTGTATGAGAAAGACAACGTATTGTCCCCGGATTTGTCGACGGTCGATACGAAAGTGCCTATAATTTCCGGCCAGGCCGTAGGGAAGATTCACGCTCTTGCAGTGCGTCTCCACCAGCGGCTCAGGTCGGTGTTGGGGCACATTTACCGGTATTATTTTGCGCTGTTGCTTACCTTTAACCATAAAAGGACGTGATCATGAAGAAATCCCTCCTCGTAGCATCCCTGCTGGCAGCTGTTGCACTCGCTGCGTGCAACAAGAGCAGCGACCAAGCTGCTGCGCCGGCTAGCGATGCTGCTGCTGCTTCGGCACCGGCTGCTGCTGCTTCGGATTCGGCAGCTGCTGCTTCGGGCGCTGCTGCTGCTGCGAGCGACGCTGCTGCTTCGGCTACCGCCGCTGCTTCGGACGCTGGCGCTGCTGCTTCGGACGCAGGCGCTTCGGCTCCGGCTGCTGCTTCGGGCGCAAGCCAGTAAGTTGCGTTCGCGCGACGCTCACCCGGGACCTCGGTCCCAGTGGGCACCGCAGCGAATCGCCGTACGGTCTGCTGCTTGCGTCAAACGCGCTTCAGACATACGGCGGGCAAGCAAAAAAGCCACGAACTCACGTTCGTGGCTTTTTGTTATGCGGCGCGCATGAAGCTCAATGCGCTTCGCCAGGCTCCCCTGCCTGCTCGTTCTTCTCTTCGAAGAACGCCTGCACGACTTCGATCTCCCGGGTCCGCTTGAACGGCGGCAGACTTTGCCAGATACGTCGCCCATACGGCTTGTCGACGAGACGGGTGTCGCAAATCATCAACACACCGCGGTCAGTTTCCGCGCGAATCAGTCGCCCCGCACCCTGCTTGAGCGTGATCACCGCCTGCGGGAGCTGGTGGACCGCGAACGGGCTCAGACCTTTCTTCGCCAGCGCGTCAAGGCGCGCCGCCAGCACCGGATCGTCGGGCGGCGCGAACGGCAGCTTGTCGATGACCACGAGCGAGAGCGCGTCGCCGCGCACGTCCACCCCTTCCCAGAAGCTCTGGCTGCCCACGAGGATCGCATTGCCATAGGCGCGGAAGCGCTCGAGCAGCTCCGTACGGCTCGCGTCGCCCTGCACGAGCAGCGGCGTATTCCATCCACGCGCCTCGATCGTGTCGCGCAGCTTCTGGGCAATACGGTCGACGGCACGCAACGTCGTGCATAGCATGAAGACACCGCCGCCCGACGCCTCGATCGCCGGCAACGCCGCCTCGAACACGGCGTCGGTGAACTGCGGCGACGACGGCTGCGGCATGTTGCGCGGCACGTAAAGCAGCCCTTGCGTGGGATAGTCGAACGGGCTCGGCAGCGTCATCGAACGGCGCGAACTCAGGCCCATTTGCGCCGCGTAGTGCGTAAAGTCGCCACGCACCGAAAGCGTGGCCGACGTGAAGACCCACGTGCGCGGCACACCGGCGCGCTGCTTCGCGAAGATCGGCGCCACGGAGAGCGGGGTTTCGTGCAACTGCACCGTGTGCGAGAACACCTCGACCCAGCGGACCTTCTCGTCCGCGTCGTCGGTCGCGTGAGCGTTATCGCCTTGTCCGTCCGCGTCGGCCTCGTGCGTTTCGCGCGCTGGCGGGACGCCCTGCGGCGCGGTCCAGCCCGCGAGGATGCCCTGCAGCTCCCGCGCGCGGCGCAGGCAGGCACCAATCGATTCGGCGCGCTCGGCCTGCCCGGCGAGTGCCGTGGCAAGCGTGCCCAGTTCGGTCTGCAGCGCATCGAGCGCATCGAAGAGCGGGTGATCCTCGGGCAACTGCGTAATCGACAGGCGCAGCGAGTCTTCCTTGAACGCGAGCCGCACGTCGCGCGCAGCACGCTCCAGCGCCGCGCCGAGCTTGACCCACTCTACCGCGTCGCGCGCGTGGCTCAGGCCTTCGGCCACGCAATCGCGCGCGAGCTCGAGGAACTGCGCCGTCGAGAGCGTTTCGCCGAAAAAGAGCGTCGCCGTTTCGGGCAGCTGGTGCGCTTCGTCGAAGATGATCGTATTCGCGCTCGGCAGCAGTTCGGCCATGCCGGTGTCACGCAGCATGATGTCGGCGAAGAATAGATGGTGATTGACCACCACGATATCGGCCTGCTGCGCCTCGCGGCGCGCCTGCATCACGAAGCAGTCCTTGTAATGCGGGCACTCCTGGCCAAGACAGTTATCGCGCGTCGATGTGACCATCGACCAGACGGCCGCCGTCTCGGGCACGCTCGCGAGCTCGGCCTTGTCGCCCGAGCGCGTGATCTTCGCGAAGCGCACGATTTCCTGCAGATACGCGGTTTCCTGGCGCGACGGCAGCCGACCGTTGTCGGCCGTGCGCTGCAGATAGTAGTGGCACAGATAGTTGGCGCGGCCCTTGAGCATCGCCACGCTCACGGGCACCGCGAGGGCGTCGCGCACCGTGGGGATGTCGCGCGCGAAGAGCTGGTCCTGCAAATGCTTCGTGCCCGTCGAGACGACCACCTTGCCGCCCCACAGCATGGCCGGCACGAGGTACGCATAGGTCTTGCCCGTGCCCGTGCCCGCCTCGACGATCAGCGTGTTGTCGCCGTTTTCGGCTGTGGCGCGCGCCGCTTCCCCGGCGGCGGGCTGCGCCGGCGCACCACGTTCGACCCGGCGCGCCGGGCGCGACTGAAGTTCGAACGCCGCAGGATCGGGCAGGGATTGCGCGGCGGCTTCCATCGCGGCCGCGACCGCGCGCGCCATTTCGATCTGCGCAGCGCGTGGGCGATAGCCGTCGATCTCGCGGGCGAGCAAGCCGTCGGCCGCGAAGAGCTCCTCGAGCTCGGCGGCGCGGCGTGCGCTCAACATGGGTGCAGCGGCTGTTTGCGCCGCGCGCGCGTCGGCCTCCGGCGCGCCGCCTTCGCGCGCGGGCCGGGAACGGGAAACGGTCGTTGAATTCAAGGCAAGCGGTTCCTGCTCGGTCCGGAACGGCGCAACGCGCCGACTGCCGCGCCCCGGCGCCTGCCAGGACCCGGAATCAGGCGTGCCCGTCCGAAGTCTTCGTTGAATCGGGGTCCAGCTGCAGTTGCAGCAGGAGGATGTTGTCCTTGACCTTGAGCTTGCGCTTCTTCAGCCTCTGCAGTTCGAGATCGTCATAGTCCGGGGTGTCGGACATCCTGTCTATCAGGCGGTCCAGATCGCCATGTTCCGATTCCAGTTGCAGAATGCGGTCACGAAGGACCTCGGTCTTGACTTCACGATGCTCGCGCATGCTCGCCTCCTCGACATATGCGGCGCGCGCTTGCGAAGGACGACGCGCCTGAGGTTGCAGTCCGGCTGAAAAAGCGTGCTACTCGTGCTACTGGTCCTGCTGTTCTTCCTGCTGCTGTTTTTCCTGCTGCTTCTGCTGTTCTTCTTGTTGCTGCTTTTGCTGCGCCTTCTCGGCCGCCTGTTTCTGACGCTCGGCGACATCGGCCTTGTGCTTCGCCGCGTCTTCCTGCTTCTGCTGGTAGCGCTGGGCCTTGTCGGCGCGCTCCTGAGCCTTTTGTTCGCCCTGGCGGCGCGCTTCGTCGAGCTGGTTCTGGTAGTTCGCCTGCTTCTGGTCGTACGCCGCCTGGTTCGCGTTGCGCTGCGATTGCTCGCCCTGACGCTGTGCCTGGGCCAGCGCATGCTGCCGCTGCTTTTCCTGATACGCCTGCTCGTTCGCCGCACGCTGCGGCGCTTCGGCCTGGCGCTGCGCCTGATCGAGCGCGTGTTGCTGCTGCTTCTGTTCGTACGCCTGCGCGCTGGCCGCTTCGTTGGCGGCGCGCTGCGGCGCATTGGCTGCGTCCTGCGCGCGCTGCAAGGCGGCCTGCTGGTCGCGCTGCTGCGCATGCGCGGCGCGCTTTTCGTCGTCGAGCGCCAGTTGCTCGCGGCGGATATCGGCCTGCACGACACGCATCTTGTCGCGCGCCTTGCCGATGCAATGATTCACAAAGAACGTGCTGTAGCAGTTGTGCTGCGCGACTGCAAACTGATAGTCGTTCTCCGCGGTACGACGGTCCAGCACCTGCTGCCGCGCGTCGAAGTCGCTCTGCTGCGACTGTTGCGCGCCGGCGGCCCCAGCCGCGTCGGACGCTGCGAGCGGCGCGTCGCCCGAAGGCGCCGGCTGCACCGGCGCCGTTGCCGCACCTTGCTGCTGCAGCGGCCCTGTCACCCCGACCGCCTGCGCGAGGGCCGGAACGCTCGCACCGAGGCTCAACGCGACGGCACAAATTGCCCCAAGAGCGGGGAACCGCCGCATGACGCCATGAGGCGTGCGAAACCGGGCAAGGGGCAAATCAGGGGAGAAGCGGGAGGTCGTCAACGTCTTCTGTGGGCAGCGGAACATGGGGGAAATTCTAACACCCCCCGGGTTGAGCGCTCGGCCATTTATGGCAAAATGCCCCGCTCCACCGGCCGGCGCAGGCACCCGGCGACGTGCCTTTTCGCACACCGGGCGCCCCGGGCGCTCGAGCCCGCACCGGCCGCCGGACCGCAAACCCGGACCGCAATCCGATCCTCGCAGGAATATCCAGACCCTATGACGGAAACCGTAGCACTCAAGATCGTCCAGCGTATCGCCACTGAACTGAGCGTGCAGCCGCGCCAGGTCGCAGCCGCCGTGCAGCTTCTCGACGAAGGCTCGACCGTTCCGTTCATCGCCCGTTACCGCAAGGAAGTCACGGGCAATCTCGACGATACGCAACTGCGTACGCTCGAAGAGCGCCTGCTTTATCTGCGCGAACTCGAAGACCGCCGCGCGGCGATCCTCGCGAGCATCGAGGAACAAGGCAAGCTCACCGACGAATTGCGCAGCGCCATCGAAGCGGCCGACAGCAAGCAGGTGCTCGAAGACCTCTATCTGCCCTACAAGCCCAAGCGCCGCACGCGCGCGCAGATCGCGCGCGAAGCCGGCCTGCAGCCGCTCGCCGAGGCGCTGCTCGCGAACCCGCTGCTCGACCCGCAAACGGAAGCCGCACAGTACGTCGACGCCGAAAAGGGTGTCGCCGACGTCAAGGCTGCGCTCGACGGCGCGCGCGACATCCTCTCCGAGCAGTTCGGTGAAACGGCCGAGCTGCTGGGCAAGCTGCGTGACTGGCTGCACAACCAGGGCGTGGTGATGTCGAGCGTGGTCGAGGGCAAGGAAAACGAGGAAGGCGAGAAGTTCCGCGACTACTACGACTATTCCGAGACCATCAAGACCGTGCCGTCGCACCGCGCGCTCGCGCTGTTCCGCGGCCGCAACGCCGGTGTGCTGATGGTCAAGCTCGGCCTTGGCGGCGAGCTGGATGCGCAGGTGCCGCATCCGGGCGAAGCGATGATCGCGCGCCACTTCGGCATCGCGAACCAGAATCGCCCGGCCGACAAATGGCTATCCGATGTCTGCCGCTGGTGCTGGCGCGTGAAGGTGCAGCCGCATATCGAAAACGAGCTGCTCACCCACCTGCGCGAGCAGGCGGAAAACGAAGCGATTCGCGTGTTCGCGCGCAATCTCAAGGATCTGCTGCTTGCCGCGCCGGCCGGCCCCAAGGCCGTGATCGGCCTCGATCCGGGCTTGCGCACGGGCGTGAAGGTCGCAGTGGTCGACCGCACGGGCAAGCTGCTCGCCACCGACACGATCTACCCGCACGAGCCGCGCCGCGACTGGGACGGCTCGCTCGCCAAGCTCGCGCGCATCGCCGCGCAGACGCAAGCGGAACTCATCAGCATCGGCAACGGCACGGCCTCGCGTGAAACCGACAAGCTCGCGAGCGAGCTGATTTCGAAGCATCCCGAACTGAAGCTGCAGAAGATCGTGGTTTCCGAAGCCGGCGCTTCGGTTTATTCGGCATCCGAACTGGCTGCAAAGGAATTCCCCGAGCTCGACGTGTCGCTGCGCGGGGCGGTTTCCATCGCGCGCCGTCTGCAGGACCCGCTCGCCGAACTCGTGAAGATCGAGCCGAAAGCGATTGGCGTGGGGCAGTACCAGCACGACGTGAACCAGCGCGAACTCGCACGCTCACTCGACGCCGTGGTCGAGGACTGCGTGAACGCTGTGGGCGTCGACGCGAACACGGCCTCCGTCGCCCTGCTCGCGCGCGTGTCGGGCCTGAACTCGACGCTCGCGCGCAATATCGTCGATTACCGCGATGCGAACGGCCCGTTCCCCTCGCGCGAGCATCTGAAGAAGGTGCCGCGTCTGGGCGACAAGACCTTCGAGCAGGCCGCCGGTTTCCTGCGCATCAACGGCGGCGACAATCCGCTCGATCGCTCGTCGGTGCACCCGGAAGCGTACCCCGTCGTCGAACGCATGCTCGCGAAGATCAAGCGTACGATCGGCGACGTGCTCGGCAGCCGCGAAGCGCTTTCGGGCCTCGCGCCCACCGAGTTCGTGGATGAACGTTTCGGTCTGCCGACGGTGCGCGACATCCTGAGCGAACTGGAAAAGCCGGGCCGCGATCCGCGCCCCGAGTTCAAGACGGCGACGTTCCGCGACGGCGTCGAAAAGGTGTCCGACCTCGTGCCGGGCATGCTGCTCGAAGGCGTCGTGACGAATGTGGCCGCGTTCGGCGCATTCATCGACGTGGGCGTGCATCAGGACGGGCTCGTGCACGTCTCGGCCATGTCGACGAAGTTCATCAAGGACCCGCACGAAGTCGTCAAGGCCGGCCAGGTCGTGAAAGTGAAGGTGCTCGACGTCGACGTGAAGCGTCAGCGTATCGCGCTCACGATGCGTCTGGACGACGACCCCGCGAGCGCCGGCGCGTCGCGCAGCGGCGGCAGCGCGGGCCAGTCGGGCAACCGCGACAATCGCGGCGGCGGCAATCGCGATAACCGCGGCGGCCAGCGTTCGCGCGATGCGGAACCGGCAGGCGCGATGGCGGCGGCATTCGCGAAGCTCAAGCAACGCTGATGTCCGCATGACGCAACGTGGGCCGCAACGGCTCACGTTGCGTGCGCAACAAAAAAAGGCACCCCGGGTGCCTTTTTTACTGGTCGAATCGACGCGGTCAGATTTCGATCTTCGTCCCGAGTTCGACCACGCGGTTCGCAGGAATACTGAAGAAGTCGGTGGGCTTCGCGGCATTCTGATGCATCCACGCGAAGACACGCTCGCGGAAAATCGACATGCCCGGAAGCTGCGTCGGCACGACCGTCTCGCGTGCGAGGAAGAACGACGTGTCCATCATCTCGAACATCATGTTGTGCGTGCGCGAAATTTCGTCGAGCACGGCCTGCACGTCCGGCGTTTCGTTGAAGCCGTAATCGGCCTTCACGAGATAGAGCCCGCCGCCGATATCCTTGACCGTCACGCGCTCTGCGTCGCCCACATACGGAATGTCGCGAATCACGAACGTGAGGAAGATCGTGCGTTCGTGAAGGACCTTGTTGTGCTTGAGATTGTGCAGCAGGCTCACCGGCACGAGCGATTCGCTGCCAGTGAGATAGATCGCCGTGCCCGAAACGCGATGCGGCGGATGCGCGAGCAGCCCCTGCAGGAAAGGCATGAGCGGAATGCCGTCGGCGGCCGTGCGATCCTTCACGATCATGCGGCCCTTGAACCAGGTCATCAGCAGGAAGAACAGCAGCGCGCCGATGCCGAGCGGCAGCCAGCCGCCCTCCTCGACCTTCAGCAGGTTCGCGCCGAAGAAGCCCAGATCGACGGCCAGCAGCACCGTGATGATGCAGGTGACGAGCGCCTTGTTCCACTTCCACACTTTCGTCATCACGACGGCAACGAGCACCGTGGTGATCACCATCGTCGCGGTCACGGCGATACCGTATGCGGCCGCCAGATTGTCCGAACTCTTGAAGGCGACCACGATGCACAGAATGATGAAGAGCAGCATCCAGTTCACGACCGGCACGTAGATCTGGCCGATGGCGAGGTCCGACGTGTGCAGCACTTTCATGCGCGGCACGTAGCCAAGCAGAATGGCCTGGCTCGTCAGGGAATACGCGCCGGAGATCACGGCCTGCGAAGCGATCACGGTCGCCACCGTGGAAAGCACGACGAGCGGCAGCAAGGCCCATTGCGGCGCGAGCAGGAAGAACGGATTCGCGATCGCGCGATGGTCCTGCATCAGCAGCGCGCCCTGCCCAAAGTAGTTGAGCACGAGCGAGGGCATCACGAGCGCGTACCAGGCAAAGCGAATCGGCTTCGCGCCGAAGTGGCCCATGTCGGCGTAGAGCGCTTCCGCGCCGGTCAGCACCAGTACGACCGAGCCGAGCACCACGTAGGCCTGCAGCATGTGCGCGCCCATGAAACTGACCGCGTAATAAGGGCTGAGCGCCGCGATGACGCCAGGCGCCTGGACGATGCGCGAGACGCCGAGCACACCGATGGTGATGAACCAGAGCACCATGATCGGGCCGAACAGGCGGCCCACCAGCGCAGTGCCGTGCCGCTGGATCCAGAACAGCAGGATCAGGATCACCATCGTGAGCGGCAGCACCAGATGCGAGAGCTTGGGCGCGGCGATTTCCAGGCCTTCCACCGCCGACATGACCGAGATGGCCGGCGTGATGACGGCATCGCCGTAGAACATGCACGCGCCGAAGATCCCCAAGGCCGTGAGCAGCGCAGCGGACCTGCTCTTGCGGCTGAACGAGCGCATGGCGAGCGCCATGAGCGCGAGCACGCCGCCCTCGCCGTTGTTGTCGGCGCGCATCACAAAAAGGACATATTTGACGCTCACGACGATCACGATCGCCCAGAACAGCAGGGAAATGACGCCGAGAATGGAAGTGTCGTTGAGCGGAATGCCGTGCGATGGGCTGAACGCCTCTTTCAGCGAATACAGCGGGCTCGTGCCGATGTCGCCGAACACCACGCCGATGGCCGCTACGGCGAGAGTAGGTAGCGGCTGCTTGGCCACGTGTGTGCTAGTTGTCATATACGCGGTAATCCGTTGCGAGGCGGAAAAAACGAGCGCTATTCTAAACCGGGCTGCGGCGGAAACCGAGCGGTCGTCGCGGCACTGCGACATCCCCCGATCCCCGCGCAGTTTAGCACCGGCCCCAGATGCCGTCTGCCCGCCTGCGCCGCCGCAGGCGAATCGGTGGGCGACGCACAAAAAAAACGGAGCCATGAAGGCTCCGTCGTTGGATCAGCCCGCCGCGGGTATGGGAACCCTGGCGGCGGCACAACCCCTGCTTACTTCTGCGCGTCTTGCGCTCGCTGCAGACCACGCTTGATCCACGCACTGAGATTGTGCGGGCGCACCGTATCCCATTCCTCGAACGGCTGGTGGATCCACGGATTGGTCGGCAGATGCTGGACGAAATAGTCCGGCGTCACCTTCGAGCAGCCCTTGTACCAGAGCACCGCCGAGCGCACGCCGGTCACAGCCGGGTAGCGCTCCTTGAGGTGCTCCTGCACGCGTGCGAGCGTGACACCCGAGTCGACGAGATCGTCGACGAGCAGCACGTTGCCTTCCAGGTGGCCGCGCGTCATCGTGATGTACTGCGCGATGTCGAGCTCGCCCTGCTCCGTGCCGGCGGCTTCGCGGTACGAGCTGGTCGCGAGGATTGCCAACGGCAGGTCATAGATGCGCGAGAGCTGGTCGCCCACGCGCAGACCGCCGCGCGCGAGACACAGGATCTGGTCGAACTTCCAGCGCGACTCGTGCACCTTGAGCGCGAGCAGTTCGATCAGCCGGTGATACTCGTCCCAGCCGACCCACAGGTTCTTTTCGTCGTTGCGCGGGTCCATCATTTGAATCATTTTTGCTTCTGCCTTCTTACCACTTAGACCTTGAACGGATGACGCAGCAGGATCGTTTCGTCGCGATCCGGGCCGGTCGAAACCATGTCGATCGGCACACCGGCGACTTCCTGCACGCGCGTGAGATACGCCTGCGCGCTCTTCGGCAGCGCGTCGAACTGCGTGATGCCGATGGTGCTCTCGTTCCAGCCTTCAAACGTTTCGTAGACCGGCTCGCACGCGGCCACCTGCGAGGCGCCGCGCGGGAGAATGTCCACGTCCTGGCCAGCCACCTTGTAGCCGACGCAGAGCTTCACTTCGTCGAGACCGTCGAGCACATCGAGCTTCGTGATGCACAGACCCGTCACGCCGTTGATCTGGATCGAGCGGCGCAGCGCGGCGGCGTCGAGCCAGCCGGTGCGGCGCGGACGGCCGGTGACCGAACCGAATTCCTTGCCGACCTTCGCAAGCGTGAGGCCCACTTCTTCCTGGCGATCGGCGTTGTCGGCGTCGTACAGTTCGCTCGGGAACGGGCCCGAACCGACGCGCGTGCAGTACGCCTTGGTGATGCCGAGCACGTAGTTGAGCTTTTGCGGACCCACGCCCGCGCCAGCGGACGCCGCACCCGCGACGCAGTTGCTCGACGTGACGAACGGATAGGTGCCGTGGTCGATGTCGAGCAGCGTGCCTTGCGCGCCTTCGAACAGCAGGTTGCCGCCTTCGTGGTTCACGTCATACAGACGACGCGAGACGTCCGTGACCATCGGCTTCAGACGATCGGCGTACGAGAGCATCGTGTCGAGGGTTTGCTGATAGTCGACGGCCGGCGCGCCCAGGTACTGCGTAAGCACGAAGTTGTGGTAGTCGAGGTTCTCGCGCAGGCGCTCGGCGAAGGTTTCCGGCTCGAACAGGTCCTGCACGCGCAGACCGCGGCGTGCCACCTTGTCTTCGTAGGCCGGACCGATGCCGCGACCCGTCGTACCGATCTTCGCGGCGCCGCGCCTGGCTTCGCGCGCCTGGTCGATGGCGATGTGGTACGGCAGGATGAGCGTGGTGGCTTCGGAGATGAACAGACGCTTCTGGACGTCGATGCCCGCATCTTCGAGCTCGCCGATTTCCTTGAAGAGCGCTTCGGGCGAAAGCACCACGCCGTTGCCGATGTAGCAGGCGACGCCGGCGCGCATGATGCCCGACGGGATCAGCCGGAGAATGGTCTTCTTGCCGCCGATGATGAGCGTATGGCCGGCGTTGTGACCGCCCTGGAAACGCACCACGCCTTGCGCGTGATCCGTCAGCCAGTCGACGATCTTGCCCTTGCCCTCATCGCCCCATTGGGTGCCCACGACGACGACATTGCGCCCCGGGGTTACATTCACTGCGCTGGCAGACATGGTGTTTCGTTAGCTGGTTAAAAACGTATTCTACCTGGGTTCAGCGGCAAGGCCGCCTTTTTTTCCCGAAATTCGCGGAATTTCCTTTTGCACTCAACGGCATGCGCGATGCGAAGCGTGCTTTGGCGCGCTCGCGCGCAGGCTTGCCGGGCGGCGCGAACGGCCGCCCCAAGTGCGGTATCAGGCGTGCTTTTCGACGACCCAGACGCCGTCGCGCTCGACGAGCACGCGGTCGCAGGCGAACTCGTCCATGTCGTGCTCGTGACCCGGCAGCGCCTGGATCACGACCTCGCCTGCATCGCGCAGCGCGGAGACCGCGCTGCGCAGCGCCTCGTCATGGCGCCACGGCGCGAGGATCGCGCTGCTGCGCGCCTCGACCGGTGAAATACGCGCCACTTCGCGCAAATCAAGTGAGAAGCCGGTTGCCGCGCGGGCACGCCCATACACTTCGCCCACCTTGTCGTAACGGCCGCCGCGGGCGACGGCGTTCGGCACGCCGTCCACGTAGGCCGAGAACATCACGCCGCTGTGGTACGCGTAGCCGCCGAGATCCGCAAGGTCGATCATCAGCTCCGCACCCTCGATCTCGCGCACGAGGAACGCGAGGTCGTCGAGCGCACGAGCAATGCCCGGCAGCGCCGGCAGACGCGTGCGCGCCTCGTCGATCACGCTCTCGTCGCCGTAAAGCGACGGCAGCGCTCGCAAGGCGTCGCGCGTGGCAGCGCCGAGGTTTTGCGTGAGTTCCGCGAGACGCGGCACGTCCTTGCCAGCGAGCGCTTCATACAAAGCATCGCCAAGCGCGGCCGCGGCGGGATCCGCTTCGAAGATCGCCGCGAGCACACCTGCGTGCGAAAGGTCGAGGCGCACCTTCGCGAGGCCCGCGAGGCGCAGCGCATCGAGCATCAGCTGCTGGATTTCGAGGTCCGCTTCGAGGCCCGCGTGGCCGTAGATTTCCGCGCCGGTCTGGATCTGTTCGCGCGTGGCGTGCAGACCGCGCGGCAGCGTATGCAGCACGTTGCCGGCGTAGCACAGGCGCGTCACGCCCTGGCGGTTCAGGAGGTGCGCGTCGATGCGCGCGACCTGCGGCGTCATGTCGGCGCGCAGGCCGAGCGTGCGGCCCGAGAGCTGATCGACGAGCTTGAACGTGCGCAGGTTCAGGTCGCGCCCGCTGCCCACGAGCAGCGACTCGAGATACTCGAGCAACGGCGGCATGACCATCTCATAGCCATAGGCGCGGAAACGGTCCAGCAGGCGACGGCGCAGCTCTTCGATCTTGCGCGCTTCGGACGGCAGCACGTCCGCAATATTCTCGGGGAGTAACCAGGTCGACATCGGTTGAGTCCTACCACAATGAGGGCCGCGCGCGGCCAAACGCCACGCGGCCCGATATTTCGGAATCCGTCAAAAACGCCAATCGCACACCGCCTCTGAGGGCGACTGCGGCACGAGGCCGTCAGGTCGCCAGCATCAGCAGGACGAGGCCGAGCCCCATCACGATGAGCCCGCCGATCCTGATGTGATGTGGCGGCCGCTCCGCGATTTTACGGAATGTGTCACGCCACGCCGTCGGAAAGACGAACGGGAACATGCCCTCGATAATCAGCATCAGCGCGATCGCGAGCAAGAAGGAGCCAGCTATGTCCATGCGAAGAAATACGCCGCGCAGTGCGCGGCGCGTGTGTCTCGTTTTGTCTAGTGTTTGCGCGGGGTGGCGGAAGCGGGAGCGTTATCCCCGCTATTCGCGCCGCCGTTCGGACCACGCATGAAGCGGAAGAAGTCGCTCGACGAATCGACCACGATGACGTCGCCGGGCCGGAAGCTCTCGCGGTACGCGAGCATGCTCTGATAGAACCGGTAGAAGTCCGGGTCGCGCCCGAACGCCTCCGCGGCAATCGCGGCGGCCCGGCCGTCACCTTCGCCCTTGATCGCTTGCGCCTGAGCGTAGGCATCGGCCAGCACGCCCTGCTGCTTGCGCTGCGCGTCGTCCTTGATCTGCTGCGCTTCGGCCGCGCCCTTCTCGCGAATCTCGGCAGCAGCCTGCTCGCGTGCGGCGCTCATGCGCTTGAAGACCGTCTGCGCCAGCTCCGGCGGGTAATCGACGCGCGTGAGTTCGATGGCGATCACGTCGATGCCGAGCGGCGCCGCGGTTTGCCTCAGCGCGTCGCGCGCGCCGCTGGCGATGGCTTCCTGCTGCGCGAGCGCCTCGGTGAGCGTGACTTTCGAAATCGCGTCGCCAAGCGCGTCGCGCGACAGCGAGGCGAGACGATCGGAAAGCGTCTGCGCATCGCCCCTGGTCGCCGCGAAGAGCTTGATTGGATCGGCAATGCGATAACGCACGACCGGGTTCACGAGCAGCTCGGTCTTGTCCGAGGTCGTGTAGCGGTCGGCGTCGGGCGCATCGAACGCCTGAATGCGCGTGTCGATGAACGTGACGGTCTGGAACGGCGGCGGCAGCTTCACATGCAGCCCCGGACCGGCGAGCGTGGCATTGGCCCCGCCCGACGAGGAAATGATGGCGACGTGGCGCGGATCGACCATGAAGACGGCCGACGACGCAACCAGCACGACAACCACGACGGCAACGACGAGCGCAATGATCTTGTTCATATTGGCGCGCCCCTTATTGCACGTCGCTTTCGCGGCCGCGCGAGCGGAACGCATCGCGTGAACGGAAGGCGTCGCTCGCGGCGGCTGCCGCGTCGCTGGCCGTAGTTGCGGGAGCCGCGCCCTGCTGCTGCGCGTCTTGCTGCTGGGCGCCCGGTTGAGGCCCTGCCTGTGCACCCTGCTGTGGCTCGCTGCCGGCTGCCGGCGCGGAAGCCGCATTGGCGTCCGAAGCCGCGCCTGCCGTTGCCGCACCGGCGCCCGAGGCCGCAGCCGCACCCGTTGCGCCCGCCGCCACGGCGGCGCGCTGACGCGTCGTATCGACGAGCTTGTCGAGCGGCAGATAAATCACGTTGTTGCCCGACTTGCTGTCGACGAACACCTTCGTCGCATTCGAATAGATGTGTTGCATCGTCTCGAGATACATGCGCTCGCGAATCACAGCCGGCGCCTTCGCATACTGTTCGTAGACCTGCGTGAAGCGTTGCGCGTCGCCCTGCGCCTGCGAAACCACGCGCTCGCTATAAGCCTTCGCGTCGTCGACGAGACGCGCTGCCTCGGCCTGCGCGCGCGGCAGAAGCTGGTCGGCATAGGCCTGCGCGTCGCGCTTCGCGCGGTCGCGGTCCTGGCGCGCCTTGGCTTCGTCGTCGAGCGCGGCCTGCACCTGATCGGGCGCGGAGACGCTCTGGATCGCGACGCCGGTCACGCCGAGGCCCGTCTTGTACTCGTCGAGCGAGTGCTGGATCGTGTCGGCAAGCTGGGCGCGAATCGGCTCGCGGTCCGCGTACAGCATGTCGTTCGTGCTGCGCGCGCCCACCACGGTGCGCACCGCCGCCTGAGCAGCCTGCGTGACGGTGAGGTCGGGATCGACGCTGCGGAACAGATAGTCGGTCGGCTGCTTGACCTGGTACTGCACGGTCAGGCGCACGTTGAGAATGTCGCCGTCATGCGTGATGACTGCGGCGTCCTTCACGTTTGCCGGACGCACGAGGTTGCTTCGGCCGATCTCGACGGTGCGGATCTGCCCGACATTGACGATTTCGTGAGTCTGGAACGGATACGGCATACGCCAGTGGACGCCCTGGCCAACCGTGTGGCGATACTGGCCGAACTGCAGCACGACGCCGGCCTGGCCTTCCTGCACGACGAAGACGCCGCTGCCCACGTAGATCGCGATGAGCACGCCGAGAACGATACCCACGCCGATGCGCGCGCCATGACCATTGTCCGGGCGCGGTCCGAAGCCGCCCGGGCCCTTGCCCTTGCGGCCGAAGAAAGCGGACACGCGGCGGTTGAAGTCGCGCCACATTTCGTCGAGATCCGGCGGACCGTCGCCCTTGTCGCCGTTGCCACCCTTGTTGCCGTTATTGCCCGGCGGGCGGCGCCCGTCGTCAGAACGCTGGCCATTGCCGTCGCCTCGACCCCAACGCGGGTCGTTCAACGAGAAAATGGCGCGCGCGCGCTGCCAGCCAGTCCGCTTGTTGTAATCGTTCACCTGTGTTCGTTCACCAGAGTAGACAGCGGGTCAATTGCGTGCGAATTCCGTCGGGGCCGCTGGGCCGGCCTTGCGTGCAAGACAGTGCCGGGCGCGCCTCAGCGCTCGTGTTCAGGTTCCCAGTGAGGTTCTTCCTGTACCGCGCTCCAGTCTGCGGCCAGGGACTGCGGCGCATCGGCAAGCGGCTCGGCAGTCGCGATTTCGGCGATGACGGAGCGCAGCGCATCCAGTCCGACACCTGTGCGGGCGCTCAAAAAGACGCGCGAAATATTACCATATTCATCACGCTCGACCGTTCCGCCGCGGGCCGCCAGTTCCGGCACGGCGTCGATCTTGTTGAAGACCAGCACCTGACGGATCGTGTCCGCGCCGATATCGTGCAGCACGCCGTTCACCTGATCGATCTGATCGAGGCGCACGGCGCTCGACGCGTCCACCACGTGCAGAAGCAGATCGGCCTGCACCGTTTCCTGCAGCGTCGCGCGAAACGCGGCGACGAGCTGGTGAGGCAGTTCGCGGATGAACCCGACCGTATCGGACAGCACGATCTGCCCCACTGCGTCGCCGAGCCAGACGCGCCGCGAAGTCGTGTCGAGCGTCGCGAACAGCTGGTCGGCGGCGTAGGCCTGCGCCTTCGTGAGCGCATTGAAGAGCGTGGACTTGCCCGCGTTCGTATAGCCTACGAGCGACACCGACATCGTACGGTTGCGCTCGCGCTGACGCCGCTGCGTGCCGTGCTGGCGACGCAGCTTCGCAAGCTTGCCTTGCAGCATCTTGATGCGTTCGCCGATGAGCCGGCGGTCGGTTTCGAGCTGCGTTTCACCCGGACCGCGCAGGCCGATACCGCCCTTCTGGCGCTCGAGGTGAGTCCAGGCGCGCACGAGGCGCGTGGCGAGGTATTGCAGCTGCGCGAGTTCGACCTGCAGCTTGCCTTCGTGGCTGCGGGCGCGCTGGGCGAAGATATCTAGAATGAGGCTCGTGCGATCGACCACGCGGCGATTGAGCGCGCGCTCCAGATTACGTTGCTGGGCGGGCGACAGCGCGTGATTGAAGATGACGATTTCGATGTCGTTCGCCTCACAGGCGAGACGCAGTTCCTCGGCCTTGCCGCTGCCGATGAACATGGCGGCGTCGGGGCTGGAGCGTCGCCCGGTGAGCGTGACAGCGGGAGTGGCGCCCGCGCTTTTGGCGAGCAGGCTGAGTTCTTCGAGACTGGCTTCGAACTCGGTCTTGCCGAAGTCGATGCCGACGAGTGCGGCGTTGATCAAATTAGAGGATGTCAAAATGAAAGCGGCCGGACCAGAGCAGCCTGCGAGGCGCCCCGGGCCGGCCGCGTCATGGGTCAGGACGCTTCCGTATCCGGGTGGAAGTTCACCGGACGGGCCGGAACCACCGTGGAGATGGCGTGCTTGTAAACCATTTGCGTAACCGTATTACGGAGCAACACGACGTACTGGTCGAACGATTCGATGTTCCCTTGAAGCTTGATGCCGTTGACCAGATAGATCGAAACAGGCACGTGCTCCTTGCGCAGCGCGTTCAGAAACGGGTCTTGTAACAATTGCCCTTTGTTGCTCATAGCAAACTCCGTATTTTTTTGCAGGTTTAACTTATATTGGGATGAAGAAAAAGAAATCCACCACCAATCGCTACACTATAGCCGATTCTCGTTCCCCCGCGCGGTTCCTGGCGGTTCGGCCAGGAGGCCTTTGCGGGGTAGCGAACGCTATTCAGCAACAGCCTAGTTTTTCTCTGTATAGGGATTCGTCGAGGAGCGAAACTCTATGCGCAATGGAGTGCCGGTGAGCGAGAAAGTTTCCCGGAAGCGATTCTCCAGATAGCGCTTGTAGGTCTCCGTCACGGCGTCGAGTGCGTTGCCGTGAATGACGATGATGGGCGGGTTCTGTCCCCCTTGGTGCGCGTAGCGCAGCTTCGGACGCACCGGGCCGCGGCGGCGCGGCTGCTGGAACTCCACAGCTTCGATGAGTGCGCGCGTGAGCTTCGGCGTCGGCAGTTTCGCCATGGCGGCGGCGTACGCGTCGTCGACCGAGCGCATCAGCGGGCCGATGCCGAACTTTTCAGTCGCCGAGATGAAGCGCATTTCCGCGAAGTCGAGGAACTTCAGCTTGCGCTGAAGGTGGTGCTTGGTGCGCTCGCGCGCGTGGTCGTCCATGCCGTCCCACTTGTTCACGCCCACCACGAGCGCGCGGCCCTGTTCCACCACGAAGCCCGCGATATGCGCGTCCTGGTCGGAGATTTCCTGCTGCGCATCGAGCAGCAGAATCACCACGTTGGCATCGGCGATCGACTGCAGCGTCTTCACCACCGAGAACTTTTCGATCGCTTCGAACACCTTGCCGCGGCGGCGTAGACCCGCCGTGTCGATCAGCGTGTACTTCTTGCCGTTGCGCTCGAAGTCCACATAGATCGAATCGCGCGTCGTGCCCGGCATGTCGAACGCGATTACGCGGTCTTCGCCGATCAGCGTGTTGACGAGCGTCGACTTGCCCACGTTCGGGCGGCCGACAATCGCGATCTTGACGCCGTGCTTCGCGGCGTCCTCTTCGCTCTCCTCGGGCTGGTCGGCGTACGCTTTTTCGAGCGCCTCGTTGATCATTTCCGTCACGCCGTCGCCGTGCGCCGCGGAAATCGCGCGCGGGTCGCCGAGACCGAGTTCGTAGAAGTCGGCGGCCACAGCGCTGTACTTCATGCCTTCGGCCTTGTTGACGACGAGGAAGATCGGCCGGCCGGTCTTGCGCAGGTAGTCGGCGATGTGCTTGTCCTGCGGCGCGAGGCCATTGCGGCCGTCGCAGATGAACACGACGATATCGGCCTCTTCCACGGCCTGGCGCGTCTGGCGCGCCATCTCGTGCAGGATGCCGTCCTTCGCGACGGGCTCGAAGCCGCCGGTATCGACCACGAGATACGGGCGATCGCCCGTGCGCCCTTCACCGTAGTGACGGTCGCGCGTGAGGCCGGGCAGGTCGGCCACCAGCGCATCGCGCGAGCGCGTGAGCCGGTTGAACAGCGTGGATTTCCCCACATTGGGGCGCCCAACGAGGGCGATTACGGGTTTCATCTGATCTTTTCTACAGTAAGGCGCAGCGCCGGAGAGTCCGGCGCGCTGCGCGGCAAGTCCCGCGCCTGCGGGGCTGCATCAGTTGCAAATTATCACGAAATTCACGAGCCGGGCCGCGGCCCAGCGCCGAAAGCGCGGCGCGGCCGGGGCGGGACGCCGCGCGAACGCCTGGGTGGCGCAACGGTGAACGGCGGGGTCGTGGACGCCGCTGTCCCAAAATGCGCATGGCCGGCTTGAGCCGGCCAGCGGGCGAGGCATCGGAACCCGGCGGCTCCAGCGCCTCTTGCGTCTGCTCGGTGCGCCGCTCGTGAGGCGCACCGCCGCAGACGACGCTTAATGCGGACGCAGACCGTACAGGTCGCCGTCCTTCGTCTGGACAACCAGCGTATTGCCAGCGAGCACCGGCGCGGCCATGATCGGGCTGCCGTCGGTCTTCACGCGCGAGACGAAGCTGCCGTCGTCGAGCGAGAGGAAATGCACGTAGCCCTGATAGTCGCCGAGCACGACCGCATGGCCCAGCAATGCGGGCACGCTCACATCGCGGCTCTTGAGCTTTTCGTTCGTCCAGGTCGGCTCGCCCGTCGACACGCTGAAGGCCCTCACGACCGACCAGTCGTCGCCGCCCACCACCGTGCTTTCATCCTGAGCGATGCCGGTCGTGCTCGAGAACGGCTTTTGCCACATCGGACGACCCGAATTGGCGTCGAAGCAACCCAGCTGACCCTGGAACGTGACTGCGCAGGTCGTCGCGCCGACCAGCGTGGGCGGACCGCTCACGTCATTGATGCGCTCGACTTCCGTCACGCCCTTCGGATACGAAACCGGCGTTTCCCAGAAAGCGTCGCCGCTTTGCAGGTTGATCGCCGCGAACGAGCCGCCCGGGAAACCGGCCAGCACCGCCTGTTCGCCCGCGAATGTCATGCCCGCCGAAACGCGCAGGTTCAGCGGCACGGCGCGGTTGCGGTAGACCCACTTCTGCTCGCCCGTCTGGCCGTTGAAGGCGACGATCTGGCCGTCGATCGTGCGCACGACCACGAGGCCGTTGCCGACGAGCGGCGGCGAGATGATTTCGCCCGGCGCCTTGGCTTGCCACGAGAGCTTGCCGTTCGCGTCGAGCACGTAGACGTCGCCCTTCAGGCCGCCGACGGCCGTGAGATTGCCGTCGCTGCCCACGCCCGCCGAGAGGTCGTCCTTAAGCTTGGTGCGCCAGACGTCCTTGCCCGATGCGGCGTCGATTTTCGCGACCGAGCCGTTTTCGCCCGCCGCATAGACGGCGTCGCCCACGGCGACCGGCGCGAACAGATAGCGCCCCGCCTTGCCGACACTCGACTTCCACACCTGCTGGACGTCCAGCGCCGGCTTGAATTCGGTCAGCGGCACCGGCACGCGGCGCACGTCTTTCGTCGATGAGCAGGCTGCGAGAGCCAGGACGGTCATCGCCAGAGCGACGGGCACAACGGTTCGTTTCAGCAGATTCATCGGTGAACGACGCATGAATGAAGTTGGTTTGAATGGTTTCGCAACGCTGCGCGCACGCCCGGCACGCTTCGCAATTTAGCCAGCGACTCAGCCGCCGAGCGCATCCAGCTTGAACTGGATCAGCTGACGCTCGGAAGCGTCGCTCTTCGGCAGGCTGTCGAGGGCCAGCTTGTAGGCCGCGCGCGCGTCGTCACGCTTGCCGGCCGCAGCCAGCAGATCGCCGCGGCCGTCGGCCACGATGCCCTTGAACGGACCCGAATCGGGTTGCGGAATCAGCGCGAGGCCCTGATCGTAGGCCTTTTCGTCGAGCAGGAGCGATGCGAGACGCAGCTTCGCGATCTGGCGGAATTCGTCGTCCTTCGCGTGGTCGGCGGCCCATTGCAGCTGCGCCTTCGCGCCAGCCGTGTCGCCCGCCATATAGAGCGCCTTGGCCACGCCGAGCGCCGTCATCTGCGCGTACGCCGTGCCGCCGAAGCGATCTTCCATGTCCGACGCCACGCGCGTGAGCATGGCCTTGTCGCTGCTGTTCGCGGCCTGCTGCACCTGGTCGTACAGCACGGCGGCTTCGGCCGCCTGGCGGCGCTGCCAGAAGTTCCAGCCGTTCCACGCTGCGAGCGCGAGCAGAACGATCAGCACGACCCACGTAGTGGCGTTACCCCACTGCCCCCACCATGCCTTGAAGCTCTCGATCGATTCCTGTTCGTCGTGGTAACTCATCGCGTAGCGATTCCTCGTTTATTCTGAAGCCTGTTTTCGAATGCGCAGCGACCTCGGCAGCCCCACCAGGGCGGCCCTGTTAATCGTCGCCGTCTTCGGCGGATGCAACCATCGCATTGATCAGATATTCGGTCAAGTCCTCAAGCGCTACCGTTCGTTGCTCGCTGCGGGCCTCCGCGGCCGTGCCGCGCAGCGCCTTCACACCGGCCTCGCCTCTCGCCACTTCGTCCTCGCCGAGTACCACGGCAAAGGCCGCGCCGCTGGCATCCGCGCGCTTCATCTGCGACTTGAAGCTCGCGCTCTGACCGTCGGCGCTGCAATGCAAGATAACGTCGAGGCCCGTATCGCGCAGACGCTCCGCCACGATGAACGCCTTCTCACGCGCGGCTTCGCCCTGGTGGACAACGTAGACATCGCAACCATCTTCTTCCGGCACGAGGTCTTCTTCCTTGAGCAGTTCGAGAATGCGCTCGATGCCCATCGCCCAGCCGCAAGCCGCCGTCGGCTTGCCGCCCAGCTGCTCGATCAGCGGATCGTAACGGCCGCCCGCCGCGACGGTGCCCTGCGCGCCGAGCTTGTCGGTCACCCACTCGAACACGGTCAGATTGTAGTAATCGAGACCACGAACGAGACGCGGGTTGATCTTGAACGGAATGTTGTTCGACTTGAGAATGCGCTGCAGCCCTTCGAAGTGCGCGAGCGAGTCTTCGCCGAGGAAGTCGATCAACTTCGGCGCCTTGTCCGCGATCTCCTGCAGCGCGGGATTCTTCGTGTCGAGCACGCGCAGCGGGTTCGTGTAAAGGCGGCGCTTGCCGTCTTCGTCGAGCAGATCGACGTGCTGCTCGAGATACTTGATGAGCTCGACGCGATGCGCCGCACGCTCTTCGGCCACGCCGAGCGAGTTGATCTCGAGCTTGATGCCGGTCAGGCCGAGATCGTCCCAGAGGCGTTGGCACATCAGGATGATTTCAGCGTCCGCATCGGGGCCCGCGAAACCGAGCGCCTCGACGCCCACCTGATGGAACTGGCGATAGCGGCCGCGCTGCGGACGCTCGTGACGGAACATCGGGCCGATGTACCACAGGCGCTTCGGACCGTCGTAGAGCATGTTGTGCTCGATCGACGCGCGCACGGCAGCCGCCGTGCCTTCCGGACGCAGCGTGAGGTTCTCGCCGTTGAGCGCGTCGGTGAAGCTGTACATCTCCTTCTCGACGATGTCGGTCACTTCGCCGATGCCGCGCGTGAAGAGTTGCGTATGTTCGACGATCGGCGTGCGGATATTTTGATAGCCGTACGAACGAAGCAGCGACTTCACCGTGGTTTCGAAGAATTCCCACAGGCCTGCCTCCTGCGGCAGGATGTCGTTCATGCCCTTCACGCCCGTGAGCTTTTCGGGCTTGCGTTTTTGTTCAGTCATTGCGTTGCGAATTGGCTTTATGCGGTTGTGCGTATCGAGCGACGAGCGGGCTACATGCGAACTACAAGCGGATCGACCGGCTTGCTCAGTTCGTCGCCTCGGCCTTGCCGTACTTGCGCGCGACGTAGTCGCTCACGATCTGCTGGAATTCTTCGGCGATGTGCTCGCCGCGCAGCGTCTTCACCTTCTCGCCGTCGATGAAAACCGGCGCCGCGGGGTTCTCGCCCGAGCCCGGCAGGCTGATGCCGATGTTCGCGTGCTTCGACTCGCCCGGACCGTTCACGATGCAGCCCATCACGGCGACGTTCATCGTCTCGACGCCAGGATACTCGTCGCGCCACAACGGCATCTGCGCACGCAGATAGCCCTGGATCTGCGAAGCCAGCTCCTGGAACAGCGTGCTGGTCGTGCGGCCGCAGCCGGGGCATGCGATGACCATCGGTGTGAACGAGCGCAGGCCCATGGTCTGCAGGATTTCCTGGCCGACCACGACTTCGCCCGTACGCGCACCGCCCGGTTCCGGCGTGAGCGAGATGCGGATGGTGTCGCCGATGCCCTGCTGGAGCAGCACGGAAAGCGCCGCCGTCGAAGCGACGATGCCCTTCGAGCCCATGCCCGCTTCCGTGAGGCCCAGGTGCAGCGCGAAATCGCAACGCTTCGCGAGTTCCTGGTAGACGGCGATCAGGTCCTGCACGCCGCTCACCTTGCACGACAGGATGATCTTGTCGCGACCGAGGCCGAGTTCGACCGCGCGTTCCGCCGAGCCGATGGCCGACTGGATGAGCGCTTCGTACATCACGCTTTGCGCTTCCCACGGCTCCTTGCGCGCGCCGTTCTCGTCCATCATGCGCGCGAGCAGATCCTGGTCGAGGCTGCCCCAGTTCACGCCGATACGCACCGGCTTGTCGTACTTGATGGCCGCTTCGATCATCTGCGCGTACTGCGTGTCGCGCTTCGCGCCCTGGCCCACGTTGCCCGGGTTGATGCGGTACTTCGACAGCGACTCTGCGCAGGCGGGATAGTCGCGCAGCAGCAGATGGCCGTTGTAATGGAAGTCGCCGACGAGCGGCACCATCACGCCCATGCGGTCGAGCTGTTCGCGGATATGCGGGACGGCCGCCGCCGCTTCCGGCGTGTTGACCGTGATACGCACGAGCTCCGAACCCGCCTGCGCGAGTTCCTTGATCTGGATCGCGGTGCCGATGGGATCCGCGGTGTCGGTGTTGGTCATCGACTGCACGCGCACCGGCGCGTCGCCGCCGATCGTCACCAGCTGTCCGCCCCAGCGCACATGCACGGCATGCGACTTGCGGCGCGGCGCGTGGCCGCCGAGAACCGGCTCGTTCGAGCAGATCTGACTGTTGCTGGTCGGGGATTGCGTTTCGCTTTGCATCGAAAAACCCATTTACGCCTCACGCGCACTAGCGCCGGCTAGCCGGCGGCGGCACTGCGTGAATTGAAAAAGCGTCGCGGCCGGCAATGAGACTTGCCAGGCCGCGACGCATGCCATGTCCTGATCAGGGCAGCACGAAGCGCGCGACATTGCCACGCGCCGACGCGTATTTCGACGTGTCGACCGGCTGGCCGTCGATGGTCATCGACTCGATGCCGGCCTTGTTGCCCACGGTGACCTTGAGCGGCTCGGTGCCGCTGATCTCACGCGCGTCGCTGCCGTGGATCATGCCTGAGAACACTTCCTTCCCATCCTTCTGGCGCACGCTGACCCAGGTGTCCTGCGTCACGCGGATCGCGAACGTCGAGGTGTCAGCGCCGTTGTCGACTGCCGCGCTCTGCGCTGCCGCTGCGGCCGGCGCGCTCGCCGCCTGAGCGCGCGCAGCGCTGGCCGCGTTGGCGACGGCCGCCGCCGGCGCAGCGCTTGCAGCCGCGGGCTTCGCGGCCTGCGGTGCCGGTGGCGTCGCTTGCGGCGCGGGTTGCGCAGCTTGAGGCGCCGGTTGCGCAGCTTGCGGTGCGCTCGCCGCAGCGCCTTGATCGGGCGCCGCGTTGGCGTTGTCGCCTGCATCGTTTGCGTCAGCCGTCCGCGGCGCTGCGGACTGATCCGCGCCCTGCGCGTCCGATGCATCCGCGCTGCCGGTTGCAACACCCTGCTGGACCGTCGGCGACGATGCGCCCGTCTGCACGCTCGCGCCGTTGGCCATCGCCTTCAGGCGCGCAAACCACGCCGACGATTCGCCGCTGTTCGTGTGCCACATGGAGATGGCAAGCACCGCGATCACGATGATCGCCACGCCCCACAACCACGAGGCGCGGCGGCGCGGAGCCCGTGCGCCGCTGCCGCCGAGCGAGAGCGAAACGCGGCCGCGCGGCAGATCGGAGCCCGCCGAAGCCGGCATCGACAGATCCGGCTGCGCGATGCCGCGCTCGCGGCGCAGCGCCTGCGTGAACGGCGCGGAATCCGTACCGAGCAGCTTCGCGTAGGCGCGCACCACGCCGAGCGCGAACGTCGTGTCCGGCAGATGGCTGATATCGCCCGCTTCGAGTTCGCGCAGCTTCGACACCGACACCTTCAGGCGCGCCGAGACGTCTTCGATCGCCCAACCCTTGGCCTCGCGCAGTTGCGCAAGACGCGCGCCGGCTGCGGCCAGCGTGTCGGGCACTGCCTGCACCGGCGAAGGTGTGGCGCCCGGCGCCGAACGACCTGCGTTGCTGTCAGTTCCGTCTGTCCCGAAAGGGTGCTGCGGCTCGCTCATCCCAAAGTCCTTGCGTCGATTCTTTTCAATACTGCAACCGGTTGGCGCGTCCCGCCCCGCCTCTACCCGATTCGCAGACCGTTTATAACAAAATGCGCGGCCAGTGTGCCGCTTCCGATCGCTTCTGCAACGTTTCTTTTACTACTGCCGACGGCCGCGCGTTTCCCCCGCACGCCGCCGTCGGCCCTCCTGATGCCGGTTCAGTGCTGAACCGGCCGTACTTCGATGACCTTGCCCGCGGCCCGGCCCGTGCGCTCAGCAAGGCGCGTGCGGTCCTTCACCTCGCCGGCGAGTTGCCCGCAGGCCGCGTCGATGTCGTCGCCGCGCGTCTTGCGCACGGTCGTGACGACGCCCGCATCCATCAGAATCTGCGCGAAGCGCTTGATCTGGTCCGATTTCGAGCGCAGCAAGCCCGACTCGGGGAACGGATTGAACGGGATCAGATTGAACTTGCACGGCACGTCACGCGTCACGGCGAGCAACTGGCGTGCGTGCTCTTCCGTGTCGTTGACGCCGTCGAGCATGCAGTACTCGAACGTGATGAAATCGCGCGGCGCGACCTCCAGATAACGCTGGCAGGCCGCCATCAACTCACGAAGCGGGTACTTGCGGTTGAGCGGCACGAGTTCGTCACGCAGCGCGTCGTTCGGTGCATGCAAGGAAACGGCGAGCGCCACGGGCAGTTCGGCCCCGAGACGATCCATCATCGGCACGACGCCCGACGTGGAAAGCGTGACGCGCCGGCGCGACAGGCCGTAGGCGTTGTCGTCGAGCATCAGGCGCATGGCGGGCACGACCGCGTCGTAGTTCAGGAGCGGCTCGCCCATACCCATCATCACGACGTTCGTGATGACGCGCTCGCCCTTGCCGTCACCGCCGGTCGCCCGGCCTCCAGCCTCGCCCAGAAGCGAGGCGCGCAGGGCGAATTCCGCCATGCGCAACTGGCCGATGATCTCGGCGGTGGTGAGATTGCGTGAAAAACCTTGCTTGCCGGTGGAGCAAAACCGGCAATTGACCGCGCATCCCGCCTGCGAGGACACGCACAGCGTGCCGCGGTTGTCTTCGGGGATGAACACGGTTTCGACCGCGTTGCCGTTGCCGACGTCCACGAGCCACTTGCGCGTGCCGTCGGAGGAAACGTTGTCGCTGATGATGCCGGGCATGCCGATGATGGCGCGCCCTTTGAGCTTCTCGCGCAGCGATTTGGCCAGATCCGTCATGCCGTCGAAGTCGGCGGCGTTGTACTGATGGATCCAGCGCTGAAGCTGTTTGGCGCGAAACGGCTTCTCGCCCAGGCTCTCGCAATAGGCGACGAGCCCTTGGGCGTCGAGATCGAGAAGGTTGACGGTGGAACTGCTCGTCATGTCGAATCCTGCCATTTCAGTGCGAGAGCGCGCTCACCGCCCGCGCTGCCCGGCTGCCTGCGCATTTGCGCGGCATCGGGAACTGGACGGTGAGCGTCATCGCCGTTCGCGACCCTATGCTACTACTGCAGTCAGCTCGCGCCGTGCTTAGCGCGAGTAGACGTTGACTTGCGGGAAGAAGAACGCGATTTCCACGGCTGCCGTTTCAGCGGCGTCCGAGCCGTGCACGGCGTTCGCGTCGATGCTGTCGGCGAAGTCGGCGCGGATCGTGCCCTTCTCAGCCTTCTTCGGATCGGTTGCGCCCATCAGATCGCGGTGCTTCAGGATAGCGTTTTCGCCTTCCAGAACCTGGATCACGACCGGACCCGAGATCATGAAATCGACGAGGTCCTTGAAGAACGGGCGCGCTGCGTGAACAGCATAGAACTTCTCAGCGTCGGCGCGCGAGAGGTGAACCATGCGGGAGGCAATGATCTTCAGGCCAGCGTTTTCGAAGCGGCTGTAGATCTGGCCGATCACGTTCTTCGCCACTGCGTCCGGCTTGATAATCGACAGGGTGCGTTCGATCGCCATAAAAACTCCAGAAAATTAAGAGGTTACAGATTCAAATGAATCCGCAATTGTAGCATGTTCCCATGTATGATTGCGATTGAACCCTCATACCCCGGCAAACCGGGGCAAATGAGCGCAAGCCGGTCACATTCACTGCGCTGCCGTACCATTCAGAAAGGCTTAAGATTGGCGGCATACGCTGTGCAAAGATAACGGAAACTGTGTGGCAACCCGTTGAAACTCTGGGTCGGCGCACTTATCTTATGGGGGAGCGGACCGCGCATCTGCGCGCCCTCACCCACGCGTCTCACGCAAGGAGAAAGCATGAACGAGTATCCCTATAACTTCGGCCGCGGCGGCAGCGTCACCTCGGCGGAGACCCGCAACCGCGTACTGCGCAACACCTACTGGCTGCTCGCGCTGTCGATGGTGCCGACGGTGCTCGGGGCGTGGGTGGGCGTCGCGACCGGCTTCTCGCTTTTCGCGGCTACCAGCCCGACCATGAGCCTGCTCGCGTTCTTCGCGATCGCCTTCGGCTTCATGTTCGCCATCGAGCGCACCAAGAACAGCTCGGTGGGCGTGTTCGTGCTGCTCGGCTTCACGTTCTTCATGGGCCTGATGCTCTCGCGCCTGCTGTCGTTCGTCCTCGGCTTTTCGAACGGCCCGCAGCTCATCATGCTCGCGTTCGGCGGCACCGGCATCATTTTCACCGCCATGGCCACCATCGCCACGGTGAGCAAGCGCGACTTCTCGGGCCTCGGCAAGTGGCTCTTCATGGGCGTGATCGTGATCCTGCTGGCCGGCGTCGCGAACATGTTCCTGCAACTGCCCGCGCTGATGCTCACGGTTTCGGTGCTCGCCATCGCGATCTTCTCCGCCTATATGCTGTTCGACGTACAGCGCGTCGTGAACGGCGGCGAGACGAACTACATCTCGGCCACGCTCGCGATCTATCTGGACCTCTACAACGTGTTCACGAACCTGCTCGCCATCCTCGGCATCTTCGGCGGCAACCGTAACTAAAGCGCAACTAGCTCCGACGCGGCCGGATCGAAAGATTCCGGCCGCAGAAAGCAAAAGCCCATGAGTTTCGTCATGGGCTTTTTTTCGTCTATGCGTTCTGGCTGCCTCTCGGGCGCGGAATTCAGAGCGCGATCCAGTCGAAACCCTCGGCTTGCGAAGCGACCCCGATTTGAGTCGCGGCATTTCCCAGAACCGCGGCCATCGCCGCACGCGCAAGCTCCGGTGTGTTGTTTTGCTGGCTCAGGTGCGCAGCGATCAAATGGCGCAGCTTCGCGCGGTCGAGCCCCGCGAGGATGCCGCCAGCCGCCTCGTTGTTCAGGTGACCATGCGACCCACCGATACGCGCCTTGAGCGAAGCCGGATAGCGGCTCGTCGCGAGCATTTCGAGGTCGTGGTTGCATTCGAGCACCAGTGCGTCACAACCGCTCAGCACATTGCCGATATGCGAGGTCGACTCGCCGACGTCGGTCAGCACGCCAAGCCGGCTCGCGCCGTCGCTGAACACGAACTGCAGCGGCTCGCGCGCGTCGTGCGGCACCGTGTAGGGCAACACGCCGAGTTCGCCGATCTCGACCGTCTCGTCGCCCCACAACACGTTGAGTTCGATGCCTGCGGCGTCGTCGGCGCCCACGGCCTGCGCCGTGCCCCAACTCATGTAGAGCGGAATCGACCAGCGGCGCGCCAGCGTGAGCGCGCTGCCGATGTGATCGCTGTGTTCGTGGGTGATGAGAATCGCGGTAAGCGAGTCGGCGGCGAGGCCCGCGCGGGCGAGGCGCCGTTCGACTTCTTTCGCTGAGAATCCGCAGTCGAGCAGCACGCGCGTGGGCGTCGTGCCGCTGCCTGCTTCTACGACCAGTGCGTTGCCCTCGCTGCCGCTGCCGAGGCTCGCAAATCGCATCTCAGCGCACGTCAGTTCAGCTGCGCGTGGAGCGCGGAGACGATACGCTGGGCGTCCGACGAGGTGTCGATACGGCCGGTCTGATCGACCACGGCGACCTGGGTCGAATTACCCGACGAGCGTACGGCCACGCGGTATTCCGGCCCCTGATCCTTCGTGACCTTCTTCGGGTTGTAGAAAAGCTTGCCGAGCAGGCCGTCGCCCTTGAGCTCCTGCATCGAATCGGCGTAGCGCACGTAGTAGAGGCCCTTCTCGCGGTCGCGGTTGTCGACCGTGAAGTTCGTGCGGTCGAGCGCGAGGCCCACGCGCAGCCATGCGGTGTCGAACGCTTCGGGCAGATCGAGCGTCGTGCCGTCAGGACCGGCGGCGATCTTGACGCCAGCCGTCGACGGGCGCGCGTCGGTCAGCAGTTGCTTGGACTGCGCGTCGGTCAGGCCGAACTTCTGCATGATCTTGGCGAGGAAAGCGGCTTCGAGCGCCGGGTCGCGCGGACGCTCGACCCATTTCGACCCCGTCTTGTCCTGCCCCGTCAGCACTTCTTCCATCGCGTTATGCGTGACGGAAATGTCCGTTTGACCGTCCGGGCCACGCGAAACCAGCACGCGGAAGCGGTCGCGCGTGCCCGACGAGTACGCGAAGTCGATCACGCGGCCGATCGTACGGCGGAACCAGTCGTCCGGAATGTTGGCGCGGTTCTCGGCCCAGTCGGTCGTCATGATGCCCGTGGACGGCGAATCGGTCGTCAGCGTGAAGCCATTTTCCGTCCAGAATTCCTGCAGCTGCGGCCAGACGTCGTCAGGCGAGCGGCCGTCCACCACGAGCCAGCGGCGGTCGCCGTCGCGCTCCACGTGCATACCGAACGGGTCCTGCGCATCCGGCACGCCGAGCGTGGCGTTGCCGGCCGGCATGACCGTGCGCTGAGCTGAGCCGCCCAGCGTGATCGTGGGCGGCGGCGCGACGTACTTCTGGTCGTTTGGCGCCGACGACAGATCCTGCGGCACATTCAGCGGCGGCGCGGTCGGCGTGTCCTTGTAGTTGACGCGATCGGACGCGAACATGTCGTTCAGCGACTCGCAGCCTGCGAGCGAGCCGAGGGCAAGCGCCAGCACCGCCATGCGGGTTGCGTGGAGGGAAAAAGCGGAACGTTTCATGTGGGCCTTCGTGATACGGGAACGCTAAGCCTTGCTCTGCGAGACGGTGGGTCCGAGGTCGGTCCGAGGTCTTTCAGTGATTGGGCGGCTGGGCCGTGGCGGCGTCGGTTGATAAATCGGCGGCTGGCTGACCGGATCAGCCAGCCAGACCGGCTTCGCGCAGCGCGGCACGCACCACGTCGTGGTAGCGCGCGTCGAGCGGCGTGAGCGGCAGTCGGATGCCGCCTTCGATGCGGCCGAGTTCCTGCAGCGCCCACTTCACCGGAATCGGATTCGATTCGATGAACAGGTTCTTGTGAAGCGACAACAACTTCATATGGATCTCACGCGCCGTTTTCGCGTCGCCGGCGAGCGCAGCCTTGCACAGGTCGCTCATCTGGCGCGGCGCAACGTTCGCGGTCACCGAAATATTGCCGTGGCCGCCAAGCAGCATCAGCGCGATCGCCGTGGGATCGTCGCCGCTGAAGATCTTGAAGCCTTTCGGCGCATGCTTGATGAGGTGCGCGGCGCGGTCGATGTTACCCGTCGCTTCCTTCACCGCGATGATGCCCGGCACTTCGGCCAGACGCAGGATGGTTTCGCTCGCCATGTCCGCGACCGTACGGCCCGGCACGTTGTAGAGGATGACCGGCAGGTCCACGTCCCCCGCGATTTTCGCGAAGTGGCGGTACATGCCTTCCTGGGTCGGCTTGTTGTAATAGGGCACGACCTGGAGCGACGCCTGTGCGCCCACTTCCTTCGCGTGCTTCGTGAGTTCGACGGCCTCGGCGGTGGAATTGCCGCCGGCGCCCGCGATGATCGGCATCCGGCCGGCGGCGTGCTCGACCGCCGTCTTGATCATCAGGATGTGTTCTTCGACGTCCAGCGTGGCGGACTCCCCGCTCGTACCGACGACCACGAGGGCATCCGTCCCCTCTTCCACATGCCAGTCGATCAGTTTGCGGAATGCCGGCAGGTCGAGACTGCCATCCTCGTGCATGGGGGTGACGATCGCGGGAATGCTGCCTTGCAGCGTAATGCCGTCCTGAGTGCCGTTAGCCATGAAACGCCAGAAAAATGAGTCGGTTAAACCGCGATTGTAGCGGATTAGCCGGTCAGATCGTAACGCGTTACGGGTAGGCCCTGGTTCTCAGGTACATTACCAGCGCTTTCGGGGGACACTGAGGTCGTTTTTTCCCGTACCGCGCAGATGCGCTGAACATACGCTTCACGCGGCTGCGAAAGAAATCCGTCCTGATAGGCGACTACCCGCAGCGCAGGCGTACAGACGGCCAATAACTCGCCGGGAGCGAGCAGGAAAGCGGGGTTCGATGGCTTTCCCACCGTCGCGTTGCCCTGAGCGAAGGTTTCGTAGATCAGGATGCCGCCCGGCGCCAGTGCCTCGATGAGACGGGGCATGAGCGGGCGATGCAGGTAGTTCGTGACGACCACGGCGGCAAAGCGGGCGTCCGGCGCGAGCGGCCATGGCGCGCCTTCGAGGTCGCACTCTAGCGTCGCGACGCCGGCTACGTCCTGCAACGTGGCAAGCGCGGCGGCGTCGCGATCGAGCGCCGTCACCGGGTGGCCCTGACCAGCCAGCCAGCGCGTGTGCCGCCCGGCGCCGGAGGCGACGTCGAGCACCGTGCCACCGGGCGCGATGAGGTGCGCCCAGCGGCGCACCCAGCGCGAGGGCTCGGAGAGCCCGTGGGCCGGCGCACCGGCGGCAGGCGTCGACGTCATCGGCTCGATCAGCTGTACGAGAGGCCCATGGCCTCACGCACGTCGCGCATCGTCTCGTTGGCAAACTTGCGCGCCTTGTCGCAGCCGTCCGCGACGATTGCACGCAGCAGCGACGGATCGTCCATGTACTTCTGCGCTCGCTCGAGCATGGGCTGCTGCTCGCGCAGGATGCCCTCGATCACGGGCTGCTTGCACTCCAGACAACCGATGCCGGCCGAACGGCAGCCCTTCTGCACCCAGTCGTGCGTCTGCTCGTCCGTGTAGACCTGGTGGAGCTGCCACACCGGGCACTTGTCCGGATCGCCCGGATCGGTGCGGCGCACGCGCGCGGGGTCGGTCGGCATGGTGCGGACCTTCTTCGTGATCGACTCGGCGTCTTCGCGCAGGCCAATGGTGTTGCCGTACGACTTCGACATCTTCTGGCCGTCGAGACCCGGCATGCGCGAGGCTTCCGTGAGCAGCACCTGCGGCTCCGGCAGGATGATCTTGCGCGAGCCTTCGAGGTAGCCAAAAAGACGCTCGCGATCGCTCATCGAGAGGCTTTGCGACTCCGAGAGCATCGCGCGGGCCTGTTCGAGCGCCTCTTCATTGCCTTCCTGCTGATAGGCGTTGCGCAGCTCGTGGTAGAGCTTCGAGCGCTTGCCGCCCAGCTTCTTCGCCGCATCGTTGGCCTTCTCTTCGAAGCCCGGTTCGCGGCCGTACATGTAGTTGAAGCGGCGCGCCATTTCTCGCGCCATCTCGACGTGCGGCACCTGGTCCTCGCCCACCGGCACGAGCGACGCGCGGTACAGCAGGATGTCGGCCGCCATCAGCACCGGGTAGCCGAGGAAGCCATAAGTACCGAGGTCTTTGTCGCGCAGCTTCTCGATCTGTTCCTTGTAGGTCGGCACGCGTTCGAGCCACGACAGCGGCGTGCTCATGCCGAGCAGCAGCGAGAGCTCGGCGTGCTCGGGCACACGGCTCTGGATGAAAAGCGTGGCCTGGTTCGGGTCGATGCCCGAGGCGAGCCAGTCGATCAGCACGTCCCAGACGTTCTTCTCGATGACATCCGGCGTCTCATAGTGCGTGGTGAGCGCATGCCAGTCGACCACGCAGAAGAAGCACGGATACTCGGACTGCAGGCGCACCCAGTTTTTCAGCACGCCGTGATAGTGGCCGAGGTGCAGCGACCCGGTGGGCCGCATGCCGGAAAAGATACGGTCTGGGAACATGATGTTATGAAAAGAGCGACACAAGAGGGGTAAGGATGGCCGTGACCGCGTCGTAACCTAGACTTACGAGCGGGCGCAGCCAGAATCGCGTGAAGATGCCACTCACGAGCAACCCCATCACGATGATGAAACCATAGGGCTCGATACGGGCGAGCGCAATGCTCGCGCGCGTGGGCAGGAGCGCCCCGAGCACGCGGCCGCCGTCGAGCGGCGGCAGCGGAAAGAGGTTCAGCACGCCGAGCACGAGATTCACGCCCACGCCGGCGGCGGCCATGCGCGTGAAGAACGGCTCGTTCACGCCGAGCACCGCGAGTCCCACGCCGAACACGCCCCATACGATGGCCTGCACGAAGTTGCACAGCGGCCCGGCCGCCGCGACCCACAGCGTGCCCCAGCGCGGATTGCGCAGATTGCTGAAGGCGATCGGGACCGGCTTCGCGTAACCGAATACGAACGCGCCGTTGGTCAGGAAATAGAGCACGAGCGGCATGGCGATCGTGCCGATCGGGTCGATGTGGCGCATCGGGTTGAACGAAACGCGGCCGAGCACATACGCGGTGTTGTCGCCGAGCATGCGCGCGACGTAACCGTGCGCGGCCTCGTGCAGCGTGATCGCGAAGATCACGGGCAAGGCGTAGACGACGATCGTCTGAATCAGATTGGCTTCCATGGCGGGCTATTGTATCAATGCGTCAATGCGCTCAGGCCACGGTCATGCCGCGCTCATCCGCGCCTGTCTCATCACGCCTCTTCTTCTTCGATGCCGAACGGCGCCAGCGAACCCCGGCCCGGGCGCACGAGCACCGGTTCCTCGCCCGTGAGATCGATCACGGTGGAGGGCTCGCACGGGCACGCCCCGCCGTCGATCACGAGATCGAGCTGTTTCTCGAGACGCTCCCGAATCTCCTCGGGGTCGTTGAGCGGTTCGGTGTCGGGCGGCAGGATCAGCGTGGTGGCAAGCAGCGGCTCGCCCAGTTCTTCGAGGATCGCGAGCGGAATCGGATGACCGGGCACGCGCAGGCCGATCGTCTTGCGCGACGGATGCGAAAGGCGCCGGGGCACTTCCTTCGTCGCCACCAGCACGAACACATACGGCCCCGGCGTCACCGACTTGATGAGCCGGTATTGGCGGTTGTCGACCATGGCGAAGTTCGCGAGTTCGGACAGGTCCCGCACCATCAGCGAGAGCAGCGCCTTTTCGTCGAGCCCGCGGATGCGGCGCAGGCGCTCGGCGGCGTGCTTGTCGTCGATGCGGGCGGCGAGCGCGTAGCTCGAATCGGTCGGCAATGCGATCACACCGCCGTCACGGATGATCTCCACCGCCTGCTTGACGAGACGCGGCTGCGGGTTTTCCGGGTGAAGCCGAAAGAACTGGGACATGGCAGTAATCAGCTGACGAATGCAATGAAAACAGCGGGCGATGAAAACAGCGGGACGGTGCGCGAAAACGGCGGACGACTGCACGTAGTACCACAAAGCGACGACAAGGCGGGATTGACCGGCGCGAAACGCCTTGCGGCAAATGGGCGGAGTCAGTGGGCCGCGCGCCGTGCGCGGCCTACAGCCATCGCTCCCAGACAGGCTTGAGACCGGAAGGTAAAGGCGGCAGCGTGCCCGGCTTGATCGCGTCGGGCCCGGGCGCATGGAAGTCCGAGCCGCGCGACGCCTCGAAGCCAAAGCGCCTCGCAACGGCCGCGTACTCGGCGTACTGGTCGGGCGTATGGCTGCCGGTAACGACTTCGATGGCCTTGCCGCCCAGATCGATGAATTCGCCGAAGAGCGTGTCGAATTCGAGTTGGGTGTAAGCGTAGCGGCCCGGATGCGCGATGATCGCCTCGCCGCCCGCCGCCTTGATCCACGCTACGGCGTCGGCGAGCCTGGCCCAGCGGTGCGCGATGTAACCGGGCTTGCCTTCGCCGAGCCAGCGCGAAAACGCGTCCTGGGTGTTCTGCGCCCGGCCGCTTTCGACGAGAAATCGCGCGAAGTGAGTCCGCGAGACCAGGTCGGGATTCGAGACGTACTGGAACGCGCCTTCGTACGCGTCGGGAATGCCGAGTTCGCCGAGCCGCTCGCCAATGGCTTCGGCGCGTGCCGCGCGGCCGTCACGCGTGCGCGCGAGGCCGTCGACGAGCGCGGCGCACTCCGGATCCACATGCAAGCCGACGACGTGCACCGTGCGCGACGCCCAGGTGACCGAAATCTCGACGCCGCTCAGATAGCGCATGCCGAGCGCCTCGGCCGCTTCGCGCGCTTCGCGCTGGCCGCCGAGCACGTCGTGATCGGTGAGCGCCCACAAGCCCACGCCACCCGCTTTCGCCAGCTGCGCGACGGCGGCTGGGGCCAGTTGCCCGTCGGAGACAGTGGAGTGACAGTGGAGATCGGCGTTCATTGGATGCGGGAAAAGGATGAACGTCCATTTTACTGCAACGCAGTGAAGTCGTCGGGCGGCGCCTCGCGCCTGGCGGGCTGCCCGAATAAGCGCGCGATGTGCTTTACGCTCCCGCGCAGAACGCCTCGATCAGGCGCGCGACCTCTTCCGGCTGGTCGTGATGCACCATGTGCCCCGCCCCGTCGACGATACGCTCGCGCCAGTCGGGAAATGCCTCGAAGCGCTTCTTGAATTCGCCGATGGGCACCGCCCCCGCGAGCCGCACAAGCGTTTCGGAACTGGCCGCTTCGACGTGCAGCACCCTTGCGCTCACCTGCGACCAGATCGCCATCACCTCGTCGAGCTGGTACAGCAGCGGACCGCGCATCTTGTGCGCCGGATCGCCGAGCAGCACATAACCGCCCTCGCCGTCCGGCTTCGACCAGTGTTCCGCGAGAAAGCGCGCACGCGGTGCGATCAGACGCGGATTGGTCTTCACGAGCCGCGCGGCCACCTCGTCGAGCGACGCGTACGTGCGCAGTTGCGGCGGCGTGCGCACTTCGTCGAGCCACTCGCGCATGCGGCCCGGCGCCTGTCTCGGTGACGGCGCCGGCATGCCGAAACCCTCCAGGTCGACCACGCGGCGCACACGCTCGGGCCGCACGCCCGCATAGAGACACACGATGTTCGCGCCGAGACTGTGGCCCACGAGATCCGCCTGCCCCTCGGGCGCGTAATGGGCGAGCAGCGCGTCGAGATCGGCGAGGTAGTCGGGGAACCAGTAGTGACTGCCCTGCCCTTGCGCGACGGGCCAGTCGGAGAGGCCGAAGCCGCGCAGGTCGGGAGCGATGACCTGCCAGTCACCGCCGCGTGCATCGAGCGCATCGACGACGAACTGGAACGACGCCGCCACGTCCATCCAGCCGTGCAGCATGAACAGCACGGGCGCGCTCTCGGCGCCCCAGCGGCGCACGTGCAGCCGGATGCCATTGACGTTGACGAATTCGGACCGGGATTGATTCATCTGCGTTGCCGCAAAAAAAGAATGGTCGTTCGATTATATAGCCGCCGGGCGTTCGCGGTACGTCATTCGTTCGAGTGACGCCCCGCTGACTGCTTCGAGACGGACTGTTCCGCGGCGTCCTGGGCCGCCAGCGTGTCCAGTTCGGCTTCGTCGAAACCCGCCGAGCGGCGCGCCTCGAAGTTGAACGGACCGCGCATGCGCGGCGCGTGGTACTGCTGCGCGAGCGCGAGCCATGCCGCGTGCGGGTCGAGCGCGCGTGCCTCGCAAAGGTGGCGGAACCAATGGTTGCCGATGCGCACGTGTCCCACTTCGTCGCGCAGGATGATGTCGAGGATCGCGGCCGATTCGTCGTCGCCAGCCTGCTTCAGGCGCGCGCGGATGGGCGGCGAGGCGTCGAGCCCGCGCGCCTCCAGCACACGCGGCACGAGCGCCATGCGCGCGAGCACGTCGGCGCTGGTGCGCTCGCACATCTCCCACAGGCCGTTGTGCGCGGGGAAGTCGCCGTATGCGTGGCCATAGTCGGCGAGCCGCGCACGCAGCAGCGAGAAGTGATACGCCTCTTCCGCCGCGACCCTGAGCCAGTCGGCGTAGAACGCGTCGGGCATGGCGGGGAAGCGCCAGACCGCGTCGAGCGCGAGATTGATCGCGTTGAATTCGATGTGGGCCAGCGCGTGCAGCAGCACGACGCGGCCCTGTGGCGTGCTCATGCTGCGGCGCTGCAGTTCGCGCGGCTCGACGAGCGGCGGCTCGGCCGGGCGGCCAGGCAAGCCGTCCGGCGTCGGGATGACGCGCTGCGGCTCCCACCGAGGCGCAGCGGCCTGCGCCTGACTCTGCGCATGCAGCGCGCGCACCGCATCGGCCTTGGCGACCGGGTCGCATTCGCGCAGCGCGGCGAGCGCGGCGAGGCGCCAGCAGTCGGGCTCGGCATCGGTTGGTCCTGGGAGATCAGCACTTGCGCTGACGGCGGAAAAAGCGGAATTCATCGGCAGAAGAAACAGGGACCGAAAAGCGGAAATACAAGACGCGGGCGCGGGCGCCCGAAAAGCACCCCGAGCGGACCGCGCACGCAACCGTTTACAATACGCGATTCACCTGCCTGGCGTCGTCCGCACCCGTTGCGCGTCGCCCGCAGACCGGCAGCAGCCCCGAAAGACATAGGAGACTCAACACCGTGGCCATCTACAAGCTTGGCGAAGCTGCACCGACCATTCACGAAAGCGTGTTCGTCGCGGACAACGCGACCGTCATCGGCAAGGTCGAACTGGCCGAAGACGCGAGCGTCTGGTTCGGCGCGACGCTGCGCGGCGACAACGAGCCGATCACCGTCGGCGCGCGCAGCAACGTTCAGGAAGGCGCGGTGCTCCACACGGACCCCGGCTACCCGCTCACGCTCGAAGCGAACGTGACCGTGGGCCATCAGGCCATGCTGCACGGCTGTACCGTGAAAGAGGGCGCACTGATCGGCATTCAGGCCGTGGTCTTGAATGGCGCGGTGATCGGCCGCAACTGTCTGGTTGGCGCGGGTGCGGTGGTCACCGAAGGCAAGGTGTTCCCCGACAACTCGCTGATTCTCGGCGCGCCGGCCAAAGTCGTGCGTGAGCTGACCGAGGCCGACATTGCCGGCCTCAAGCGCAACGCGGATGTCTACGCGCAGCGCCGCGAATATTTCAAGGCGCAGCTCGTGCGCATCGGCTGAGAGCGACACGCTCTTGCCGTGTGCGGCGCGGGCCGCGCCGCCCCGATTGAAACGAAGGAAAAGATTGTGAACGACCAGTTGCAAAAATTCATGTTCAGCGCCGCGCCGGTACGCGGCGAGATCGTCTCGCTGAACAACACGTGGCAGGAAGTGCTCAAGCGCCGCCAGTATCCGACGCCCGTGCGCACCGTGCTCGGCGAGATGATGGCAGCGTGCGCGCTGCTCTCGGCGAATCTCAAGTTCGACGGCACGCTGATCATGCAGATCTTCGGCGACGGCCCCGTGAAGATGCTGGTCGTACAGTGCGGCTCGGATCTGACGATGCGCGCGACCGCGCGCCTCGGCGAAGACTTCACGGGCGAAAATGCCCTGCCGCTCGGCGAAGAACTCACGTTCGCCGACCTCGTGAATCCGGACGGCCAGGGCCGCTGCGTGATCACGCTCGACCCCGCGAAAAAGCAGCCGGGCCAGCAGCCCTACCAGGGCATCGTGCCGCTGAATGGCGAAGACGGCCCGCTCAAGTCGATTGCCGCCGTGCTCGAGCATTACATGCATCACTCGGAACAGCTCGACTCGCGCCTTTGGCTCGCCGCCAACGACGACCGTGCAGTCGGCATGCTGCTCCAGAAGCTGCCGGGCGACGGCGGGATCGTGCCGCACCAGGGCGAGCACGACCTCGATACGTGGGAGCGCGTCTGCACGCTCGGCGGCACGCTCACGCGCGACGAAATGCTCAAGGAAGACGGCGAGACATTGTTCCGCCGCCTCTTCTGGCAGGAGAACGTGCGTCACTTCGAGCCGCTGGCGCCGCGCTTCCAGTGTTCGTGCTCGCGCGAGAAAGTGGGCGCGATGCTCAAGATGCTGGGCCGCGAGGAAGTCGACGGCGTGATCGAGGAACGCGGTCATGTCGAGATTCATTGCGACTACTGCAATCAGCGCTATGAGTTCGACCCTGTGGATGTCGCGCAACTTTTTGCCGTGACCGGCCTCTCAGAAAGCGTGAGCCCCGCTGCGGAGCGTCGTCACTGAGGCAAGCGTGAGCAAACCGCGGCGCAACGCGTGTTGCGTCGCCGCCCTGCGTAGCGGCACATAGACAGGCGCGGGGCCCGGATCGAAATGCGGACCTGCCCTCATCTCAAGTTACTTAGGCGTCCGACAGATGGAGAGAAGCATGATCAAGAACAAACGCTTCGTACGTCCCATCGTATCTCCGTTACGCGAGCGCATGCCGCGCGTGAGCGCGTTGCTCGTACTCACGACGCTCGGCGCGGCCGTTGCGTCGACGAGCGGCTGCATGATGGACCCGCCGGGCCCGTCGCCGATCTACAGCCGGCTGCCCCCGGCGCAGTCGGGCATCCCGGCCGCCGCGCCCGTGCTCACGCCCGACGAGAAAGCGCGCTACGACGCGATCGACCGTCAGGCGCTCGCTGAACAGGACAACGCCATGGCCGCGGAAGCTGCCGCACAAGCCTGGTCGCGGGCGTATGCGCCGCCGGTCACCGTCTACGGCAGCTATTACAGCGGCGGTTGGGGGCACGGCTGGGGTACGGGGATTGGCTACGGCTATCCGGGCTGGGGCTGGTAATCGCGGGCTTCGCGACGTCAACGCTCAGAACGAAAAAAGGCGCGGCTCAATGCCGCGCCTTTTGCTTGTCTTATCTGCTCATCGCAAGCGAACCGCTCAACCCGCCTTCTTCGCTTCCTTCCCATGCCCGTGCTTCTTCTCGGGCACACGCGAAACGGGGTTCGGCACCACCCTCACCGGCGCCGCCGACATCTCGCCGCGCGTCGAGGTGTTCGACGAACCGCTCGGCGTAACCGGCGGCGTCTGGTTCGGCGAGACGAACTGCACGAACACCTCGCTGTCCTTCACCATGCCCATCTCATAGCGAGCACGCTCCTCGACGGCAGCCGTGCCGTTCTGCAGATCCTGCACTTCGCCCGCAATGCGTTCGTTGCGCAGTTTCTCGTCGTCGTTCTGCTTTTGCTGCTGCGCGAGTTGCTGCTGCAGTTCGTGGACACGCAGCCAACCACCATGGCCCCACCAGAGCGGATACTGGATCAGCACGAGCAGGATGATCAGAACGACAGTGACAAGCCGCATGAAAGGTGCCGGATAAATACACGCCGCCCTGCGCTATACGCAGGGCGGCGGAGAGAGATGACGAAGGGTGACAGCAAGGCTGCTGCCGGCGCTGGGTCCGCTTAGCGGAGGTTATAGAACGCCGACTTGCCCGGGTAGCTGGCGATATCACCGAGATCTTCCTCGATGCGCAGCAGCTGGTTGTACTTCGAGATGCGGTCGCTGCGCGAGAGCGAACCGGTCTTGATCTGACCCGCGTTCAGGCCCACGGCGATGTCGGCGATCGTCGAGTCTTCGGTTTCGCCCGAACGGTGCGAGATGACGGCCGTGTAACCCGCGCGCTTGGCCATTTCGATTGCCGCGAAGGTTTCCGTCAGCGTGCCGATCTGGTTGATCTTGATGAGGATCGAGTTGGCGATGCCCTTCTCGATGCCTTCCTTCAGGATGCGCGTGTTGGTCACGAACAGGTCGTCGCCCACGAGTTGGACCTTCTTGCCGAGCTTGTCGGTCAGGAGCTTCCAGCCGGCCCAGTCGGACTCGTGCATGCCGTCTTCGATCGAGACGATCGGGAACTTGTCGGCGAGCGTCGCGAGGTAGTCGGCGAATTCGGCCGACGACAGTTGCAGGCCTTCGCCCGCGAGCTGGTACTTGCCGTCGTGGTAGAACTCGCTCGCTGCGCAGTCGAGCGCGAGCAGGACGTCTTCACCGGCGCGGTAGCCGGCCTTCTCGATGGCTTGCAGGATGGTCGAAAGGCACTCGTCGTTGCTGCCGAAGTTCGGTGCGAAGCCGCCTTCGTCGCCCACTGCCGTGCTCATGCCGCGATCCGAGAGGATCTTCTTGAGCGCGTGGAACACTTCCGCGCCGCAACGCAGCGCTTCGCGGAAGGTCGGCTGGCTCACCGGCACGATCATGAATTCCTGGATGTCGAGGCTGTTGTTCGCGTGCGCGCCGCCGTTGACGATATTCATCATCGGGACCGGCAGTTGCATTGCGCCCGAGCCGCCGAAGTAGCGGTACAGCGGCAGGCCGGCTTCCTCAGCGGCGGCCTTCGCGACGGCCATCGACACGGCCAGCATGGCGTTCGCGCCGAGGCGCGACTTGTTGTCGGTGCCGTCGAGCTCGAGCAGGGTCTTGTCGAGGAAGGCTTGTTCCGACGCGTCGAGGCCCATGATCGCCTCGGAGATTTCGGTGTTGATGTGCTCGACGGCCTTCAGCACGCCCTTGCCGTTGTAGCGGCCGGCTTCGCCGTCGCGCAGTTCGATCGCTTCGCGCGAGCCCGTGGATGCGCCCGACGGCACTGCCGCGCGGCCCATCGTGCCCGATTCGAGCAGCACGTCGCATTCGACGGTGGGATTGCCGCGCGAATCCAGAATCTCGCGACCGATGATATCTACGATTGCACTCATGGTTTCCTCAGGAAATGACAGTAATTCTTGCGCGAGCTGCGCCGCCTGCTGCATCGCCCCGCGAGGCACAGTTTCTATGCTCGTTCGGGGGCACACCGTCACATGGGACAGGCTGCGCGCTCGCCAGGTTCAACTTGCCGCAGCGCGACGCTCACGTTCCCGTGACCGATGCGCTGCCACGCTGCCTTGTACATCGAGCGCGGTGCGGTGCGCCGCGCTGCTCCTCCATCGCGCCGCTCATGCAATCGAAGCGGCGCGCGCCGTACTACGTAATTTCCAGCTCAGCTGAAGTCGTTCTCGAGGAACGGCGTGCGCTTGACCGCCTGGTCGAGCGTCACGAGGGTTTCGAGCAGGTCGGCCATGCGGTTCAGCGGCACGGCGTTCGGGCCGTCGGACTTCGCCTGCGCGGGGTTCGGGTGCGTCTCCATGAAGAGACCCGCCACGCCCGTGGCCACGGCCGCGCGAGCGAGCACCGGCACGAATTCGCGCTGCCCACCCGAGCTCGTGCCCTGCCCGCCCGGCAGCTGCACCGAGTGGGTCACGTCCATCACGACCGGCGCACCCGTCTCGCGCATGATAGCGAGCGAGCGCATGTCCGAGACGAGGTTGTTGTAACCGAACGAAACACCGCGTTCGCAGGCGAAGAAGCGGTCTTCGGAAAGACCCGCCTCACGCGCGGCTTCGCGAGCCTTGTCGATCACGTTCTTCATGTCGTGCGGCGCGAGGAACTGGCCTTTCTTGATGTTCACAGGCTTGCCCGAGCGCGCACACGCGTGGATGAAGTCGGTCTGGCGGCACAGGAACGCGGGCGTTTGCAGCACGTCCACGACCGAAGCCACGGGTCCGATCTCTTCTTCGGTGTGCACATCGGTCAGCACCGGCAAGCCGAGCTGACGCTTCACTTCGGAAAGGATGCGCAGGCCCTCGTCCATCCCGAGGCCGCGAAACGACTTGCCGCTCGAACGATTGGCCTTGTCGTAAGACGACTTGTAGATGAACGGAATGCCGAGCTTCGACGTGATTTCCTTCAGGCGCCCTGCCGTGTCGATCGTCATCTGTTCGGACTCGACGACACAGGTGCCTGCGATCAGGAAGAACGGCTTGTCGAGGCCTACCTCGAAACCGCACAGATTCATGCTTTCTCCTCGGCGCGCGCCTCGTGGTGCGCGACTGCCGCTTCGACATACGCCTTGAAGAGCGGATGGCCGTCACGCGGCGTGGACGTGAATTCCGGGTGGAACTGGACGCCGACGAACCACGGGTGCATGTCGCGCGGCAGTTCCATCATTTCCGGCAGGTCTTCAGTCGGCGTACGGGCGCTGATGATAAGGCCGCCGGCTTCGAGCTTGGGCACGTAGCCGTTATTGACTTCATAACGGTGACGGTGACGCTCGTTCACGTCCTTGCCGTAGATTTCTGCCGCGAGCGTGCCGGGCTTGATCGGGCAACGCTGCGAACCGAGGCGCATCGTGCCGCCGAGGTCCGAGTCTTCGGTGCGCTTCTCGACCTTGCCTTCGCGATCGGCCCATTCGGTGATGAGCGCGACGACGCGGTCGGGCGTGTCCGGATCGAATTCCGTGCTGTTCGCGTGCTTCAGGCCCACCACGTCGCGCGCGAATTCGATGACGGCGAGCTGCATGCCGAGGCAGATGCCGAGGTACGGCACCTTCGCTTCGCGGGCGTACTGGATGGCCTTGATCTTGCCTTCGGTGCCGCGACGGCCGAAGCCGCCCGGCACGAGGATCGCATCGAGATGCTTGAGGCTCTCGACACCTTCTTCGTCGATCTGCTCGGAGTCGATGTACTCGATGTTCACCTTCGCCGAGGTCTTGATCGACGCGTGGCGCAGCGCTTCGATGAGCGACTTGTACGACTCGGTCAGGTCGACGTACTTGCCGACCATGCCGATCGTGACTTCGTGCTTCGGATGCTCGAGCTTTTCGACCATTTCCGCCCAGATCGACAGATCGGCGGGCTTGGCGGAGAGCTTCAGTTCGTCGCAGACGATCGAGTCGAGGCCCTGGTCGTGCAGCATCTGCGGGATCTTGTAGATGCTGTCGGCGTCCCACACCGAGATCACGGCGTCTTCGGGTACGTTCGAGAACATCGAGATCTTCGAGCGCTCGTCGTCCGGAATGCGGCGGTCGGCGCGGCACAGCAGCACGTTCGGATAGATACCGATTTCGCGCAGCTTCTGCACGCTGTGCTGCGTGGGCTTGGTCTTGAGCTCACCCGCCGTGGCGATGAACGGCACCAGCGTGAGGTGCACGAAGCACGCGCTATTGCGGCCAAGGCGCAGGCTCATCTGGCGCGCGGCCTCGAGGAACGGCAGCGACTCGATGTCGCCCACCGTGCCGCCCACTTCGACGATCGCGACATCCGGCTCGCCGCACGTCGCCGATGCGGCGCCGCGTTCGATGAATGCCTGGATTTCGTTCGTGATGTGCGGAATGACCTGCACGGTCTTGCCCAGATAGTCGCCGCGGCGTTCCTTGCGGATCACCGATTCGTAGATCTGGCCCGTGGTGAAGTTGTTGGCCTTGCGCATCTTCGTGGTAATGAAGCGCTCATAGTGGCCAAGGTCGAGGTCGGTTTCCGCTCCGTCTTCCGTCACGAACACTTCGCCGTGCTGAAACGGGCTCATCGTGCCGGGGTCGACGTTGATGTAGGGATCGAGCTTGAGGAGGGTGACTTTCAGACCGCGCGATTCGAGGATCGCGGCGAGGGAGGCGGCGGCAATACCCTTGCCAAGGGAGGAAACTACGCCGCCGGTGACGAAAACATATTTGGTCATCGCTGGATGCTCGCGGGAAAAACGGATTATACCTGAAAGCAAGGGCTAACCCTGAATTTTGAGCGAGCGGAAACGATGCGCGACACGTAGCCCCACGCTCTACCCTGCCCTGCGAGCAACCGCGCTGAAAACCGGCCGCTCAGGCTCCGTTTTCCATGGCGTAAAGCATGCGCTGTACCGCGCGCGCGGTCTCGATCGGACGCTCCATCGGATACAGATGACTGCCCTCGATCCACTCGAAGCGCTCGCCGGCGATGCGCCGTGTTGCCGCAAGCCCGACCTGGCGCACTTCACGCGACTGCGTGCCCGCGACGAAGCTCACCGGCACGGGCGAGCCGTGCACGAGCCTCGGGCCTAAGGTGTGAGGCAGCGTGCGGTAAATCATGTACTCGGTCTGGCGGTCGAAGGCGAGCGTGCGACCGCCGTCGACCGAGGTCTGAGGAATGCCGAAGTCGACATAGTCGGAAAGCACGCGCTCGTCCCAGCGCGCGAATGCCGCCTTCGAATGGAAATGCCGCCAGGCCTCGTCGCGGCTCGCCCAGTTCGTGCGGCGCGTGCGCGTGGCGACGGCAGGCGACAGGCGCTCGTCGAGCCCGGTCCACTGCGAGACCCGCAACATGCTGCTGCGCCAGCCCGCGATCACCGGCGAATCGAGCATCACGACGCCCTTGACCCATTGCGGCTTTTTCAGCGCGGCCATCAGCGAGAGATAGCCGCCGAGCGAATGGCCGACGAGCCACACGGGCTCCTCGTAGGTGCGGCCGATGTCGTCGAGCAGTTGCTCGACGAGATGCGGCCAGTCGCGGGTGACGGGAAAGCGCGCGTCGTGCCCGATGCGCTCGATGTAGCGCAACTCGTAGTTGTCGCCCAGTTCGGCGAAGAACGTGCGATACGTCGAGGCCGGAAAGCCGTTCGCGTGCGAGAAATGGATGACGTTTTTCAAAGGCGGCGTGTCTCTCTATTTTGTTGATCTCTCTCGTCATTCGCGCTTTCGTTCACCCTGCTATCGGCGCGTCAGTCCTGCGTCGGCGGGTCCATCCAGTAGCGCCGCTGCGTGTCGCGAAAGCGCTCGACGGCAAGTGCGCCGGGCCGCGCCTCGACGCGCGCGGCGCCGTCCGCGTCGCTGCGCGCGAGCACGATGTCGCGGGCCGCGTAGCGCGCGTAGACGCCCGGATGCGGGTGATGAAAGCGGTTCAGATAGCCTACCTGAAATATCGCGACGAGCGGCCAGACAGAATCGAGGAACGGTTCAGTCGACGAGGAGCGGCTGCCGTGATGCGGCACGACCAGCACCTGGGCGCGCAGCCGCTCGGGGTCGCGCGCGACCAGCGTGCGCTCGACGCCCGCTTCGATGTCGGCGGCGATCAGCGCAGAGACCGGACCGTCTTGTGCCTCGGGCGCAACGCTTGCCGCCGTCGTCACCCGCAGGACGCAGCAATGCGCATTGGGTTTGCCCGCGAGCGGCCCGGGGTCGGGCCAGAGCACCTCGAAGTCGACGCCGTCCCACCGCCAGCGCTGGCCGGCGGCGCACCGCACGGTCTGCGCGCCCCTTGTGCGTGCGCTCGCCCACAGCGGATGCGCGGGCAGGATGCCCGCCACGAATGCCTCGACGTCGACACCGTCGAACACGGCTTGCGCGCCGCCCGAATGATCGGAGTCGTCGTGGCTGATCATCAGCGCATCGAGGCGCCCTATGCCATGCGCCTGCAGATACGGCACGACAATGCGCTCGCCCGCCTGCGTCGACTCGGGGCCCGGGCCCGCGTCGAACAGCAGGCGATGCCGGGCCGTCTCGACCAGCACCGAGGTGCCTTGGCCGATGTCGAGCGCCGTGAGCCGGAAAGCGCCCGGCGGCGGCCCCGTGGGCGCAGGCACCAGTAACGGCAGCCATGTGAACGGCGCGATCCAGCGCATTGGCCAACCGCGTGGCGCAAGCCACCAGACGACGCCCACTGCAGCGCACGCGAGCGGCCACGCTCCGGGTTGCGGCAGCCGCAAAACCGCCCACGGCAGGCCCTCCAGCGCGCTCAGCGCCACAACCAGCCAGTCGAGGCAGGTATGCGCCGCGCGCAGCGCGAGGGCGTCGACCGGCGCGGGCATCGCGGCGCTCGCGATCACGAGCGGCGCGACGAGCATGCTCACCCAGGGAATCGCAAAGGCATTGGCCAGTGGGCCGATGAGCGGTATTTGCGCGAACCAGTACGCAGTGAGGGGCGCGAGCGCCAGGGTCACGGCCCACTGCACGCGAGCGCTATCGCCAAGGCGTGACGCAAGACGTCGCATCGCCCCACGCCAGTCATCAGGCGGAAGCGCCATGGCGGCAAGACGTCGAACCGCGCCTTCGCGCGCAGCAGGCCCTGCGAATGGATCGGTTCGGTCATGCAGCGGATCGGCGGCGTCCGCGGCAGCATTCTGCGGCGCGTCCCTGTGCAAGCGCGGCACGCCACTCGCCGCGAAGAGGATCGCTCCGACCGCGCAGAACGAAAGCCAGAATCCCGCTGCGGTCACCGCCCACGGATCGCGCAACAGCACGAGCCCGAGCGCCCACGCCAACACATGCGAGCGCGCGAGCTCGCGCCCGGCGAACAGCGCGAGCGCGACGACCACCAGCATCCAGAGCGCTCGCTGCACCGGCACATTGAAGCCAGCGAGCGCCGCATAGACGCCCGCCGCGAGCAACGCGCCCGCAACCGCCACCTTTTGCGCCGGCACGATGAGTGGCGCATCGACGCCGCGCCAGCGCGCGCGCCGCCACAGTGCGCCCGCGACCCACCCGGCGAGCCCCGCGACGAACGCGAGATGCAGCCCGGAGATCGCCACCAGGTGGCTCGTGCCCGTATTGCGCATGAGCCGCCTGTCCGCGTCGCTGATCGCGTCCTGTGCGCCGGTGGCGAGCGCGATGACGATGCCGCGATGCGGTGCGTCGCCGAGCACTGCGTCGATGCGCGCACGCAGCGCGGCGCGCGCCCGCTCGATGCGCACGCCTACGCCGGTGGCGTCAACGGGCAGACGCACGGCATGCCCGGGATCGCTCACGTACCCGGTGGCGCGCACGCCGCGCGCGAGCAGCGCGGCCTGCGTGTCGCGCAGGCGGAAGTTGCCGTTGCCGTGCGGGCGTTTGAGCCGCACGGCAAGGCGCCAGCGTGCGCCGGGCACGAGCGGCGGCAGCGGCGCCTCGCGCGCCACCCACGATAGTTGAATCAAATGCGGCAGCGCCGTGGCAGCCTTGTGCGTTTCCCAGGATTCGACACGAAAGAGGAAGCTTGCGCCGTTCGCTCCGTAGGAAGGCAAGCTGGAGATATAGCCGCTGATGGCGATGTTGCGCGCCTGCCAGGCAGCGGGAAGCGCCTCGGCAAGCCGTGTTTCTGCACGCCACGCCGCATAGCCAAAGCCCGCGCATGCGGCCGCAAACCACACCGCCGCCCAGCCGCTGGCCATGCGCCAGCGTCGCCCGCAAGACAGGCCGACATGAGATTCGTCCGCCGGTGCCACGCCGCCCAACGCCCATGCCGCCCACGTGGCCCCGAGCACTGTTGCCAGAACCAGCGCGACCCACGCCCCCCACCCCGGCAACGCCGCCTGTCGCTGCAAGACAATCACGCCCAGCGCAAACCCGCACCACATCGCCCGCATCCCGCCTCCTCGCAACGAGGGGGCTGAATGCACAAACCGTGTCAGTCGCGCCGCGCAAAATGCACCCTGTGCACGCCACCCTGGAAACGATTATGCAGACGAAAGCGCGAGCCGCGGCAGCGCAGCCGCCGCGTTAGCCGTCGTGCCAAGTGCGAGTTCGTCGGGACTCAAGCCCCGCAAGCCTGCGAGCACGGCGCCGATGCGCGGCACCTGGTCAGGCGTGTTGCGCGCGCGATAAAGCCAGGCGGGCGAGATGTCCGGCGCATCGGTTTCCATGACGATGGCCTCGAGCGGCAGTTGCTGCGCGAGTCTGCGGATCTGCAGCGCGCGCTCGAACGTCACATTGCCGCCGAAGCCCAAATGCATCCCTTGATCGATGAACGCACGCGCCTGCTGGAAGCTGCCGTTGAACGCATGCGCGATACCGCTTTTCACGCCGTTGCGGCGCAGCCCCTTGAGCACCTGATCCTGCGACTTGCGCACATGGCAGATCGCCGGCAAGCCGAACTCGCGTGCAAGGCGCAACTGGGCATCGTAGAAGTGCTGTTGCCGGGCGTCGTCGAGGCCCGGCACGAAGTAATCGAGCCCGATCTCGCCGATGCCGACGAAGCACGGATCATCGAGACTCGCCTCGATCTCGCGGCGCAGCACTTCAAGGTCTTCGTCACGCGCCTGCGGCGTATAGAGCGGATGAATGCCGAGCGCGTAGACGGCGCCCTCGGTGCGGTGCGCGAGCGCGCGCACCACGTCGAAGTTCTCGCGCGCCACCGCCGGGATCACGATGCGCGACACACCCGCCGCGCGCGCCGCCGACGCGACCGCGTCGCGGTCCGCGTCGAACTCGGCGGCATCGAGATGGCAGTGCGTGTCGATCCACATGGCGCTCGCTCGCGGGAAGGCTCAGACCGGTACGACCGGTTCCTCGTGCAGCATGCCGTCGCGCAGGCGCACGATGCGGTCGCAGCGCGCCGCGAGGTCGGGATCATGCGTGACGATCACGAAACTCGTATCGAACTGGTCGGAGAGTTCGAGCATCAGATTGAAGACGTTATCCGCTGTCGCGCCGTCGAGGTTGCCCGTGGGCTCGTCGGCGAGCACGCATGCGGGCTTCGTCACGAGCGCACGCGCAATGGCCACGCGCTGGCGCTCGCCGCCCGACAGTTCGCCCGGCCGGTTGCGCGCGCGATGCGAGAGGCCCACGCGATCGAGGATCTGCATCGCCTCGGCACGCGCGTCTTCCTGCGTCATGCGGCGAATACGCAACGGCATCGCCACGTTGTCGAGCGCCGAAAACTCCGGCAGCAGATGGTGGAACTGATAGACGAAGCCCAGCGCCCGATTGCGCAGTTCGTTGCGCTCGCGCTCTGACAGCTCGGTGAACGGCTTGCCGAGCACCGAGACCTTGCCCGCGCCCGGCTCGTCGAGTCCGCCGAGCACGTGCAGCAGCGTGCTCTTGCCCGAGCCCGACGCGCCCACCACAGCGAGCTTCTCGCCGCGCTTCACTTTCAGATCGGTGTCGTGCAGCACCTGCACTGCAAGCTGGCCCTGGCCAAACACCTTCGAGACGCCGTGCGCTTCGAGCACGTACGGATAATCGCCAGCCGCGGCGATCAGCGATTGACGGTCATTCATAGCGCAGCGCCTCCGCGGGACGAACCTTGGCCGCGCGCCAGCTCGGATAGAGCGTGGCGAGCGCGGACAGCACGAAGGCGATCACGCCGATGCGGATCACGTCGGAAGCCACGAGTTCGGAAGGCAGCTCGCTGATGAAATAAACCGAAGGCGGCAGGAACTGAATGCCGAGCAGATGCTCGATCGCCGGCACGCTCCATGGAATGCTCCACGCGATCAGGCAGCCGAGCGCAATGCCGATGGCCGTGCCCACGAAGCCGATCGTCACGCCCTGCACGACGAAGATCTTCATGATCGAGCCCGGCTGCGCGCCGAGCGTGCGCAGGATCGCGATATCGGCCTGCTTGTTGGTGACGGTCATGACGAGAGACGAAACGAGGTTGAACGCCGCGACCGCGATGATGAGCGTGAGAATGATGAACATCATGCGTTTTTCGATCTGCACGGCCGAGAACCAGGTCTTGTTCTGCTGCGTCCAGTCGCGGATATAGAGGTCGCCCGAGAGCGTATGCACGAGCTGGCGCGCCACCGCCGGCGCGCGCTGCATGTCCTTCAAGCGCAGCCGCACGCCGCTTGGCGCGCCTAAGCGATAAAGCACTTCGGCGTCGCGGATGTTGGTGAGTGCGAGCGTGCTGTCGTACTCGTAATGGCCCGACTCGAATACGCCCATCACCGTGAACTGCTTCAAGCGCGGCAGCATGCCGGCCGGCGTGATCGAACCCTCGGGCGCGACCAGCGTGACCTTGTCGCCCACCGTCACGCCCAGGTTCACAGCGAGATCGGCGCCGAGCACGATGCCGAAGCTGCCGGGCGTGAGGTCGTTCAGGCTGCCCGCCTTCATTTCCCGGCCGATGTCCGAAACCTGCGGCTCCTCGGAAGGTTCGATGCCGCGCAGCGCAACGCCGTTCACGCTGTCGCCGCGCGTGAGCAGCGCCTGGGCGTCCACGTAAGGCGCCGCGCCAATGACTTCAGGATTGGTCTTCGCTTCTTTCGCGGTGAGCTGCCAGTCGGGCATCGTGCCCGTCGGCGAAAAAATCTCGATGTGCGCAAGCACGGAAAGCATGCGGTCGCGCACGTCGCGCTGGAAGCCGTTCATCACCGAAAGCACGACGATCAGTGCCGCGACGCCGAGCGCGATGCCCGACATCGATATGAGTGCGATGAACGAGATGAACCCGTTGCCGGTCGTGCGTTTGCCGGCGCGGGTGTAGCGCCAGCCTATCTGCCATTCGTAGGGAAGTTTCAAGCGAATCCTTTTGCGTCTTCGTTGCGCTCCGGCGCCGTATTGACCCTGGGGCCAGTGCGCCGGACGGCCGGAGAATATCGTGCCGGGTCGGGCGGCGATCAACCGCGAAGTTTGCCACACTGGCGGCGGGTCACGGATATTCGACGGAGTTCCCCGTGAACTTTCCGGCGTGAGAACCGCAGCCCCCGTGAGGCGTTTGCCTGCCCTCTGCTTCGAGCCGCAATTCGCCCACAAGTGCCGCAGCACCAGCATAACGGGTCCAGGCGATGCCGTTGCGGCACGCCCGAGGGCCGCCCGGCGCACGGAGCGCCGAAGTACAATGCGCACCATCATGCCCGCCGACCGACTCCATTTCCTCGTCCCCTTTGCCTTGCCGTCCGCCGCGGCCGCCTCCACCGCGCTCGCGGGCCTCGAATACCCGGCGCTCGCGAAACTGGTTGCGCGCGCGACACTCGGCGAGCAGGTGATCGGCGAGGACTTCCAGCGTACGCTGCCGCACGAGCGCTGGGTCGCGCGCCAGTTCGGCGCTCTCGGTCCGGCGAGCGCGAACCGCGCAAACTCCGCGCCGGCCGCCGACGACGAAGCGCCGCTTGCGCCTTACATGCTGCTCGCCGATGGCGGCACGCCCGGCGACGCCACGTGGGCGTGCGTGCAGCCCGTGCACGTGCGCATCGCGCACGATCATCTGGTGCTGATCGACCCCGCCTCGCTCGAACTCGCCGACGCCGACGCCGCCACGCTCTACACTGTCGCCCGCCCGCTGATCGAAGAACTGGGCGTGCGCATCGAGGCGCCGACGCCGCAGCGCTGGTATCTCTCGTCGGAAGCGTTCGGCACGCTCGCGGGCGCGTCGCCCTTGCGCGCGAGCGGCCGCAACATCGAGATCTGGCTGCCGCACGAGGCCCATTCGGGCCAGCGTTCGCGCGCCTGGATGAAGGTGCAGAACGAAGTGCAGATGGCGTGGTTCGAGCATCCCGTGAACGAGGCACGCGAAGCGCGCGGTCTGCCCGCCGTCAATTCGATCTGGTTCCACGCCCAGGGCGCGCTGCGCACCGTCACGAGCCCCTATGCGCGCGTGCGCTCCGATGCGGCCGCCACGCGCGGCCTGGCGCTCGCCGCGAAGGCGCAAGTCGATGCCGCACCCGCGAACTTTGCCGCGCTCGCAGCCGCGCTCAACAACGGTTCGGGCACGGGCGCGACGCTCGTCGAGCTCGATCCGTTCTCGGCGGCCTTCATCCAGCAGGACTGGGGCCGCTGGAACGCCGCGTTCGCTCAACTTGAGCGCGACTGGTTCGCGCCGGCGCTCACGGCGCTGCAAACGGGCGCGCTCGCCGCGCTCGATCTCACGCTATGCGGCGACACGGGCTCGGTCACGCTGTCCATCACGCGCGGCGATTTGCGCAAGTTCTGGCGACGCCGCCTGTTCGCGTCGCTTTTTATCGAATGATTCCCGAATGACTTCTTTTTTCCGCGCTCACGCATGACCCGAATCGTCACCCGTGCCTGCTCGCCCGCCGACACCGAAGCGCTCGTGCGCCACGGCCTGCATCCGGTGCTCGCGCGCCTCTACGCCTCGCGCGGCGTTTGCCAGCCCGACGAGATCGAAACCGGCCTCGCGCGCCTCATTCCGCCCACCGGCATGAAGGGCCTCGACGAGGCCGCCGAACTGCTCGCCGACGCGCTCGAAGCCGAGTGCCGCATGCTCGTGGTCGCCGACTACGATTGCGACGGCGCGACGGCCTGCGCCGTGGCCGTGCGCGGCCTGCGCATGTTCGGCGCGCAGATCGACTATCTGGTGCCGAACCGCTTCGAGTATGGCTACGGCCTCACGCCCGAGATCGTCGCACTCGCCGCGCAACGCAAGGGCGGTCCACCCGACGTCCTGATCACGGTGGACAACGGCATCGCCAGCGTGGAAGGCGTCGAAGCCGCGAACGAACTCGGCATCGAGGTGCTCGTCACCGACCACCACTTGCCCGGCGAGACGCTCCCCGACGCGCGCGCCATCGTCAATCCGAACCAGCCGGGCTGCGAGTTTCCGAGCAAGTGCATCGCGGGCGTGGGCGTGATGTTCTACACGCTGCTCGCGCTGCGTGCGGAGCTGCGCAGGCGCGGCGCGTTCAGCGACGGCAAGCCCGAGCCGCGTCTCGACGGCCTGCTCGATCTCGTCGCGCTCGGCACCGTCGCCGACGTCGTGAAGCTCGACTGCAATAACCGCGTGCTCGTCGCGCAAGGCTTGCAGCGCGTGCGCAACGGCCGCATGCAGCCGGGGATCGCCGCGCTCTTTCGCGCGGCGGGCCGCGACGCGAAAACCGCGTCGGGCTTCGACTTCGGCTTCGCGCTCGGGCCGCGCCTAAATGCGGCCGGCCGGCTCTCGGACATGTCGCTCGGCATCGAGTGCCTGACCACCGACGACGTGGGCCGCGCCTGGGAGCTTGCGCAGCAGCTCGACGGCATGAACCGCGAACGCCGCGAGATCGAAGCCGGCATGCAGCAGCAGGCGCTCGCCGATCTCGCCGACATCGATCCGCAAGGCAAGGCCACGCTCACGCTGTTCAACGAAAGCTGGCACCAGGGTGTGATCGGCATCGTCGCGGGACGGCTCAAGGAGCGCTTTCACCGCCCCTCGTTCACTTTCGCGCCTGCCGACGACGACGGCGAGCTCGTGAAGGGTTCGGGCCGTTCGATCCCCGGTTTCCATCTGCGCGACGCGGTCGATCTGATCAGCAAGCGCGAGCCCGGACTGATCCAGAAGTTCGGCGGCCACGCCATGGCCGCGGGCATGACGATCGCCGCTGCCGACGTGCCGCGCTTTGCCGCCGCCTTCGAGCGCGTGGGCCGCGAGTGGCTCACCGAAGAGGCGCTCGCGCGCACCGTCGAAACCGACGGCGATCTCGAAGACGCCTACTTCACGCCCGATTTCGTCGAGATGCTCGATGCCGCCGTGTGGGGCCAGGGCTTCCCGGCGCCCGTGTTTTCGGGGGAATTCGAGGTGGCCTCGCAGGCGCTCGTGAAGGACAAGCACCTCAAACTGCAACTGCTGCGCGGGCGCCAGCGCTTTAACGCGATCTGGTTCAACCACACCGAATCGCTGCCGCAGCACACCACGGTCGCCTATCGGCTCGTGCGCGACACCTGGAATGGCGTGTCGCGCGTGCAGCTCGTGGTGGAGCACGCTGCGCTCTAAGCGCGCCTTGAACTGCACGTTGCACGGAAAAGCGCGGGCCGCCGGAAGCGCCCGCGCCGCCCTTGATCCGGGTCCAATCGGCTATAATTCAATGTTTTACACGCCGGATCACGATACAAATGGAAGCGGAACGTCTCAACGCGATCGAAGCCCTTTTGGCGGACCTGCGCACGCGCGCGGGCGAGCTACGGGGGTATCTTTGACTACGACGTAAAAGCCCGACGGCTCGTCGAAGTCAACAGCGAACTCGAAGACCCCAACGTCTGGAACGACTCCAAACACGCCCAGGGTCTCGGCAAGGAAAAGAAGCTGCTCGAGGGCGTGGTGCACGTGCTCGACGGCATCGAGAACGACACGCGCGACACGCAGGATCTCTTCGAGATGGCCCGCGAAGAAGGCGATGAAGACACGCTCGTCTCCATCGAGTCCGACGCTCACGCGATCGAAGCGCGCGTAGCCGACGTCGAATTCCGCCGCATGTTCGCGAATCCGGCCGACCCGAACAACGCGTTCATCGACATCCAGGCCGGCGCCGGCGGCACCGAGGCCTGCGACTGGGCGTCCATGCTGCTGCGCCAGTACGTGCGCTACTGCGAACGCAAGGGCTTCAAGACCGAAGTGCTCGAAGAGTCCGAAGGCGACGTGGCCGGCATCAAGAGCGCGACGATCAAGGTCGAAGGCGAATACGCCTACGGCTTCCTGCGCACCGAAACCGGCATTCACCGCCTCGTGCGCAAGTCGCCGTTCGACTCGTCGGGCGGGCGTCATACGTCGTTCTCGTCGGTGTTCGTGTATCCGGAGATCGACGACTCGTTCGAGATCGAAGTCAATCCGGCCGATCTGCGCATCGACACGTACCGCGCTTCGGGCGCGGGCGGTCAGCACATCAACAAGACCGACTCCGCCGTGCGTATCACGCACGTCCCGTCGGGCATCGTCGTGCAGTGCCAGAACGACCGCTCGCAGCACCGCAACCGCGCCGAAGCCATGGCCATGCTGAAGTCGCGCCTGTACGAAGCCGAGATGCGCAAGCGCCAGTCGGAACAGGACAAGCTCGAAGCGGGCAAGTCGGACGTGGGTTGGGGCCACCAGATCCGCTCCTACGTGCTCGACAACAGCCGCATCAAGGACCTGCGCACCAACGTCGAAATCAGCAACACCAAGGCCGTGCTCGACGGCGATCTCGACGCCTTCATTAGCGCGAGCCTGAAACAGGGCGTGTAAGCTTGCCGCACGCCACGGGCGCAGCAGTTAACCGCATGCCGCCCTCTCCTGCTGCGCCGCCCGCTTCGAGCGCGAGGCGCGCGACGCGCAGCAGGAACCGAAGTCCGCTTATCTGCGTGCGATGCGCGCCGTGTCCCGCGAAGGACCATGCCGGGGCCGCAGCCCCGAAAACTCGCCGAAACACCTGCGAATCAAAGAACTCCGAGCCATCATGACCGAACCGACCCAGCAGAACGCGCCCAGCGCCGCGCCCGAACTCGACGACAACCAGATCATCGCCGAGCGCCGCGAGAAACTGCGCGCGCTGCGCGAGGCAGGCGTCGCCTATCCGAACGACTTCCGCCCGACCCATCACGCCGCCGACCTGGCGCGCGATTACGCCGACACCGACAAGGACGCGCTCGAGGCCAATCCGCTCGAAGTGGCGATCGCCGGCCGCATGATGCTCAAGCGCGTGATGGGCAAGGCGAGCTTTGCCACGGTACGCGACGGCTCGGGCCAGATCCAGTTCTTCATCACGCCCGCCGACGTGGGCGAGGCCACCTACGACGCGTTCAAGAAGTGGGACCTCGGTGACATCGTCGCGGCCAAGGGCGTGCTGTTCCGCACCAACAAGGGCGAGCTTTCGGTGCGCTGCACGGAATTGCGTCTGCTCTCGAAGGCGCTGCGCCCGCTGCCCGACAAGTTCCACGGCCTCGCCGACCAGGAAATGCGCTACCGCCAGCGCTATGTCGACCTGATCGTCACGCCGGAAGCGCGTCAGACCTTCCAGGCGCGCACCAAGGCGATTTCCTCGGTGCGCCGCTTCATGGCCGACTCGGGCTTCATGGAAGTCGAAACGCCGATGCTGCACCCGATCCCGGGCGGCGCGGCCGCCAAGCCGTTCGTCACGCACCACAACGCGCTCGACATGCAGATGTTCATGCGCATCGCGCCCGAGCTGTATCTGAAGCGCCTGATCGTGGGCGGCTTCGAACGCGTGTTCGAGATCAACCGGAACTTCCGTAACGAAGGCGTTTCGCCGCGTCACAATCCGGAATTCACGATGATGGAGTTCTACGCTGCGTACACCGACTACGCATGGCTCATGGACTTCACCGAGCAGCTGATCCGCCAGGCCGCCATCGACGCGAGCGGCACCGCCGTGCTGACGTATCAGGGCCGTGAACTCGACCTCTCGAAGCCGTTCCATCGCTTGACGATCGTGCAGGCGATCCAGAAGTACGCGCCGCAATACACGAACGAGCAGCTTGCCGACGCCGTCTTCCTGCGCACGGAACTCAAGAAGTTCGGCGTGGACGCGAACCAGCCGGCCTTCCTGAACGCAGGCGTGGGCTCGCTGCAACTGGCGCTCTTCGAAGAGACGGCCGAGTCGCAGCTGTGGGAACCGACCTACATCATCGACTACCCCGTCGAAGTCTCGCCGCTCGCGCGCGCCTCGGACACGCTGCCGGGCATCACCGAGCGCTTCGAACTGTTCATCACGGGCCGCGAGATCGCCAACGGCTTCTCGGAGCTGAACGATCCGGAAGACCAGGCCGCGCGCTTCAAGAAGCAGGTCGAGCAAAAGGACGCCGGCGACGAAGAAGCGATGTTCTATGACGCCGATTACATCCGCGCGCTCGAATACGGCATGCCTCCGACGGGCGGCTGCGGCATCGGCATCGACCGTCTGATCATGCTGCTCACGGACAGCGCAAGCATCCGCGACGTGATCCTCTTCCCGCACCTGCGCCGCGAAGACTAAGCAGACCCCTGCCTGACATGACGGGGCGCATGCGGTTGACACCGTATGCGCCCCGTTTCTTTGGGGCCTTTCAGCGCATGCGTTTGTAACCATCGGTAAAATCTGCCGGCGAGCGCAGCGGCCGGGATGGGTACGTCGATTGCGCCCTCGTGGAAAACCGCGCTGTGCAACGCTGCCCGACGCCCACGCCCTCGGCGTCGGCCCGGACCCATCGCGCGGGGTTACAAAATGAAACGCTCACAGACCTGGATTGGCTCAAACTGGGTCTCACAAGAGAGCCAACTCTGCCAAAGACGGAGCCTGTCATGAACACAACCGATCCGACCACACCGAAACGCCGCCTCCATCCGCTGATCGCAACCGCGGCGGCAGCCGTCATCGTCGCGAGCCTTGCGGCCACAGCGGCCATCACCGGCGTTTTCCCGAAAGCTTCCAGCACCGCCGAACAGAGCGCCCAGGTTCAGACGGGTCAGACGGCCATGACGGCTTCACAGCCGCAGGTGCTCGACTCGACGAAGCCGGCGCAGGCCTCGCAGTATGCGCAGAACGGGCAGAATGCGCCCGCCGAGCCGCAAGAGGCGCCGGCACAGCCTGAACAGCAGGCGGCCGTGCCCGTCGCCCCGGCGCAGCAGCAGTATGGTCAGCAGCCCGCCCAGCCGGCGCAACCTGTGCAGCAGCAATACGCACAGGAAGCGCCGCCGGCCCACCCCGCTTGTTCGACGTGTGGCACGGTCGTCGCGATTTCCGAGGTCAAGCATGAAGGCCACGGCACCGGTATCGGCGCAGTCGGCGGCGCAGTAGCCGGTGGCGTGGTCGGCAACCAGTTCGGCTCGGGTAACGGCCGTACGGCCATGACGCTGCTCGGCGCACTGGGTGGCGGCTTCGCCGGCAACTCGGTCGAAAAACACCTGCGCAGCACGACCAGTTATTCGGTGCGCGTGCGCATGGAGAACGGCAAGATGCGCTACTTCACGTATCACGAAGCGCCGCCGTTCCAGCAAGGCGAGCGCGTGCGTGTGGAGAACGGCACGTTGGTCGCGGGCTGATTGCCCTGACGCTGAACGAGCAATAAAAAAGGCGATTTGCCGTGCTGGCAAATCGCCTTTTTCTCGTCTGATCACCGGGCATGCCGGAAGTCAGTAGTCCGCGTCTTCGATCCACGCTGCCTGGATCGCTTCGAGAATCTTCTCGTTCGAGCGCTCGGGGTCGTCGTCGAAACCGTCGAGCTGGGTGATCCAGCGATGCAGATCGGTGAAGCGCACGTACTGCGGATCCACTTCGGGATGGGTGTCCGTCAAGGCCATCGCGATGTCCTGCGTATCGGTCCATTTCATGGCTGCGCGCTCCTCCTGGTGTTCAGTGGCTCAGTGGTTTTCTTTCGCGTGGTTGATCGAGTAACGCGGAATCTCGACCACCAGGTCGTCGTTCTCCGGCACGATGGCCTGACACGACAGCCGCGACGTCGGCTCGAGGCCCCACGCCTTGTCGAGGAGATCGTCTTCGTCTTCCTCGGAAGGCACGAGCGCATCGAAACCTTCGCGCACGATCACGTGGCAGGTCGTGCAGGCGCACGACTTTTCGCATGCGTGCTCGATTTCGATACCGTGTTCGAGCAGCGCGTCGCACACGCTCTCACCCGGTTTGGCGTCGATGACCGCGCCCTCAGGGCACAGTTCGACATGGGGCAGCACCACGATTTGAGGCATTGTGATTTCCGTATCCAATAACTTTCATATCGGGCGCATGCCCCGCCTCCGACGGCGGCATGTGCCCATTCTACTGTCGGTGCGCGCTCAGCCACATCGGGAAAGCACGCACGCGTGCGCCGTTTGCTAACGACGCATTCGCCTTTAAGCTGTTGAGGCTGTAGGCCCGCTCCTGGCCGAGCTTTTAGCCGATCTCGTCGAGCTTCTTGCCCGCCAGCGCGCGCTTGATGCCCTTGTCCATCCGGCGCGCGGCAAACTCGTCGGTGCCTTCGGACAGCGCCTTGGTGGCGGCTTCGATCGCGCCCGCGTCCTCGCCCTGCGCCACTTGTGCGAGCGCGGCGATCAGCGCATCGACTTGCGCGCGCTCGGCGTCGTCGAGCAATTCGCCATCGGCGCCCAAAGCGGCGTTCGTCGCTTCGATGATGCGTTGCGCCTCGACCTGTGCCTCGCGCAGCGCGCGGGCGCGCATGTCGACTTCGGCGGTCTTGAAGCTGTCTTCGAGCATGCGGGCCACGTCGTCGTCGGCAAGGCCGTACGACGGCTTCACCACCACCGAGGCTTCCACGCCAGAGATCTGCTCGCGCGCGAACACGGACAAGAGACCGTCCGCATCCACCTGGTAAGTCACGCGAATGCGCGCCGCGCCCGCCGCCATCGGCGGAATGCCGCGCAGCTCGAAACGGGCGAGCGAGCGGCAGTCGGCGACGAGCTCGCGCTCGCCCTGCACGACGTGAATCGCCATGGCCGTCTGGCCGTCCTTGAAGGTCGTGAAGTCCTGCGCACGCGCGACCGGAATGGTCGAATTGCGCGGGATGATCTTCTCGACGAGGCCACCCATCGTCTCCACGCCGAGCGACAGCGGAATGACGTCGAGCAGCAGCCAGTCGTCTTCGCCGCCGCGGTTGCCCGCCAGCAGGTCGGCCTGGATCGCCGCGCCCAGCGCGACGACCTGATCGGGGTCCAGATTCGTGAGCGGCGCCTGGCCGAAGTGCTGCTCCACGGCGCGGCGAATCACGGGCATGCGCGTCGCGCCGCCGACCAGCACCACGCCCTTCACGTCCTTCGCGGCCACCTTCGCGTCGCGCAGCGCCTTCTTCGTCGGCGTGAGCGTGCGCTGCACGAGCGCTTGCGTGAGCGCTTCGAAGCGCGGCTCATCGATCGTCAGCGCGATCTGCCGGCCGCTCGACAGGGTTGCCTCGATGCGCGCGCCGGGCGCGGACGAGAGCGCTTCCTTCGCATCGCGCACGCGGTCGAGCAACAGACGCACGTCTTCGGGCGCGAGCGTCGCACGCTCGATACCGGACTGCTCCAGCGCCCAGACAAAGAGCGCATGGTCGAAATCGTCGCCGCCGAGCGCCGAATCGCCGCCGGCCGCCAGCACTTCGAACACGCCCTTCGTGAGCTTGAGGATCGACAGGTCGAAGGTGCCGCCGCCGAGGTCGTAGACCGCGTAGAGGCCTTCGGCGCCGTTGTCGAGCCCGTACGCGATCGCCGCCGCGGTCGGCTCGTTGAGCAGACGCAGCACGTTCAGGCCGGCGAGACGCGCGGCGTCCTTGGTCGCCTGGCGCTGCGCTTCGTCGAAATACGCCGGCACCGTGATGACGGCGCCGACGAGTTCGTCGCCGAGCGTGTCTTCGGCGCGCTGGCGCAGCGTCGCGAGAATTTCCGCCGAGACTTCGACGGGGCTCTTCACGCCGTCGATCGTCTGGATTTGCACCATGCCCGGCGCGTCGACGAAGTCGTACGGCGCGTTGGCCGCGCCTTCGACCTCGGACTTGCCGCGGCCCATGAAGCGCTTGACCGACACGATCGTGTTACGCGGGTCGGTCGCGGCTTGCGCCTTCGCCGTGCGGCCGATGCGGCGGCCGCCGTTCGCGAGATAGCGCACGACGGAGGGCAGCAGCACGTGCCCGTCTTCGTCGGGCAGCACGTCGGGCACGCCGCTGCGCACCGCGGCGACCAGCGAGTTCGTCGTGCCGAGGTCGATGCCGACGGCGAGTCGCCGCTGATGCGGCGCCGGCGCCATGCCGGGTTCGGAGATTTGCAGTAAGGCCATCTGTGTGATCTGCTTTTTAACCTGATGGGCGCCAGGCGCCCGATATGCGTTTGCGCGCCCGGTTTCAGCCTTCGAGCCGCTCGATCTGCGAGTCGATTTCGCCCGCCACGCGCTCGATGAACATGAGCTGGCGCACGGCCTCGGCTGCGGGCTGATTCGAGCCGCTGTCGAGCAGCGCCGCGAGCTTCGTGAAGCGCACGCGTTCGTCGTCGCGCAGCTCGCCCGCGAGTGCGTCGAGCGCATCGATGTTCTTCGCGCCGACCGCGTCTTCGATCGCCTCGCGCCACTCCATCTGCTGCATGAGGAACGCAGGCTCCATCGCCGTGTTGTTCTCCGCGCCAACGTCGATGCCGCGCAGATGCAGCAGATACTTCGCGCGCTTGAGCGGATCGCGCAGCGTCTGATACGCCTCGTTCGTACGTGTGGCCCATTGCATGGCGATGCGCTTTTGCGCTTCGCCGGCCGCGGCGAAGCGGTCGGGATGCACCTGCGCCTGCACCGTGCGGTAGGCATGGTCGAGCGCGTTCGCATCGATCGCGAACTGCTCGGGCAGGCCGAACAGCACGAAGTGGCTGTCGGAGAGCGACCGGGAAGGCGTGGAAGGCGTGTTCATCGGCTGGAACGTTCTTGTGGAGCTGTGAAGGGCTGAGAGGGCCAACCAGCGGGCCGTCAAAATCAAAAAGGCGGCACAGGCCGCCTTTTCACCGCTCGACGCGGGCTCAAACGCGGAAGGACTCGCCGCAGCCGCACTCGTCCTTCACGTTCGGGTTGTTGAACCGGAAGCCCTCGTTCAGGCCTTCACGCACGAAGTCGAGCTGCGTGCCGTCGATATAGGCGAGACTCTTCGGGTCGACGATGACCTTCACGCCGTGGCTCTCGAAGACGTTGTCCTCGGGCGCGAGTTCGTCGACGTACTCGAGCTTGTACGCGAGGCCCGAGCAGCCCGTGGTGCGCACGCCAAGACGCAGGCCCACGCCCTTGCCGCGACGGGTCAGGTACTTTTGCACGTGCTGTGCCGCTTTTTCAGTCAACGTAATTGCCATAGCATCTTCGCCGCGCCTCGCGCCGCCAGTTGGGCTTTTGCCTTCCCTCGCGTCGCGACGCAACCGTGCTGCATCCAGAATCGTTAGTCCAGAGCACCGAACTTTCCGGTCCGGCGCCGTCCTGCATCTACTACGCCGCAGCGCTGCGCTTTACGCCGCGTCGGCCTTCGCTTCGGTCGTGTGACGCTGGCGATAGTCGGCAACCGCTGCCTTGATCGCGTCTTCCGCGAGAATCGAGCAGTGGATCTTCACCGGCGGCAGCGCCAGTTCTTCGGCGATCTGCGTGTTCTTGATGTCGAGCGCCTGGTCGAGCGTCTTGCCCTTCACCCACTCGGTCACGAGCGAACTCGACGCGATCGCCGAGCCGCAGCCGTAGGTCTTGAACTTCGCGTCTTCGATCACGCCGTCCGCGCCCACGCGGATCTGCAGCTTCATCACGTCGCCGCACGCCGGCGCGCCGACCATACCGGTGCCCACTGCGTCGTCGTCCTTGGCGAACGAGCCGACGTTACGCGGGTTTTCGTAGTGGTCCAGAACCTTGTCGCTATATGCCATGATCACACTCCTTCAATTCGAGTTTGCCGCGCTGCACGCAGTTGACTGATAGTTGACTGCTCTTGCGCTGCGGCCGGGTCGTTGTTCGCTGCTGACTTCGCCGCCTGGCTCAGTGCGCTGCCCACTGGATGGTCGACAGATCGATGCCGTCCTGATGCATTTCCCACAGCGGCGAAAGCTCGCGCAGCTTGGCGATCTTCGTCTTCAGCAGGTTGATCACGTAATCCACGTCCTGCTCCGTCGTGAAGCGGCCCACCGTGAAGCGGATCGAGCTGTGCGCCAGTTCGTCGTTGCGGCCGAGCGCGCGCAGCACGTACGACGGCTCGAGCGATGCGGACGTGCACGCCGAACCCGACGACACCGCCACGTCCTTCACCGCCATGATCAGCGACTCGCCTTCGACGAAGTTGAAGCTGATGTTCAGGTTGTGCGGGACACGCTGTTCCATGTCGCCGTTCACGTAGGTTTCTTCGATTTCCTTCAGGCCGCGCAGGAGCTTGTCGCGCAGCATGCGCACGCGCTCGTTTTCCGTGGCCATCTCTTCACGCGCGATGCGGAACGCTTCGCCCATGCCGACGATCTGGTGCGTGGCCAGCGTGCCCGAGCGCATGCCGCGCTCATGGCCGCCGCCGTGCATCTGCGCTTCGATGCGCACGCGCGGCTTGCGGCGCACGTACAGCGCGCCGATGCCCTTCGGGCCGTAGGTCTTGTGCGCCGAGAACGACATCAGGTCGACCTTGAGCTTTTGCAGGTCGATGGGCGCCTTGCCCGTCGATTGCGCAGCGTCGACGTGGAAAATGATGCCCTTTTCGCGGCAGATTTCGCCGATCGTCGCGATGTCCTGGATCACGCCGATCTCGTTGTTCACGTGCATGACGGAAACGAGGATCGTGTCGGGGCGCAGTGCGGCCTTGAACGCTTCGAGGTCGATCAGGCCGTCGTCCTTGACGTCCAGATACGTGACTTCGTAGCCTTCGCGCTCGAGTTCGCGGCAGGTGTCGAGCACGGCCTTGTGCTCGGTCTTCACCGTGATGATGTGCTTACCCTTGCTCTTGTAGAAGTGCGCGGCACCCTTGATCGCGAGGTTGTCCGATTCGGTCGCGCCGGAGGTCCAGATGATTTCGCGCGGGTCGGCGTTGACGAGCGCGGCGACCTGCTCGCGCGCCTCTTCGACGGCGCGCTCCGCATCCCAGCCATAGGCGTGGCTGCGCGACGCCGGATTGCCGAACTGCTCGCGCAGATACGGAATCATCTTGTCCACCACGCGCGGGTCGACGGGGGTCGTCGCGCTGTAGTCCATGTAAATGGGCAGGTGGGGAATGTCGTTATTCATCTATCGCTCCGGGGAATCTTGTGTGCTGCGCTGTACTGTGTATTGCCAACTGCGGCTTTCTGGCGGCGCTCGAAGGACTTACGAGCCAGCCATGTTGAAGATCGAGTTCGGACCCAGCGGCATCGCCCTGACCGGCTCCACCGCCGGCGCCTCGGTGCGGCGATCGCGCAGGACGGCGGGCGCGGCGCCTTCGCGGGCGCGCTGCTTGTCCACCAGATCCTTGAGCGACACCGAATCGAGGTACTCGACCATTTTCTGGTTCAGCGTCGACCAGAGTTCGTGCGTCATGCAGTGGCCGTCGTGCTGCTTGGTGCCCTCGCAGGCGCCCTTGCCGCCGCACTGGGTGGCGTCGAGCGGCTCGTCCACGGCGATGATGATGTCCGCGACCGTGACGTCCTCCGCGCGGCGCGCGAGGTTGTACCCGCCGCCCGGCCCACGGACCGATTCGACGATTTCATGACGGCGCAGCTTGCCGAACAGCTGTTCGAGGTACGACAGCGAGATGTGCTGCCGCTGGCTGATACCCGCAAGCGTCACCGGGCCCTGCTCCTGGCGCAGTGCCAGGTCAATCATCGCCGTGACGGCGAAACGGCCTTTGGTGGTGAGTCTCATGATGTATGGGAACCGCAATTCTCGACAATTTTCGTCAAGTATAAATACATGACTAGTTTAGTCAAGTATCAACGTCGCGATCTGGGTTATTAGGTGCGCAGCGAATCGCAAAAAATGGCGCGATTTCCACGTTCGGCGGATTCGCGCCGCTCATCTCAATCCGCCAGTTGCGGACGCAAGGCGGCGAGCAGGCCCGCGCAGGCGGCCTCGCATTGATCGAGCACCATTTCGAAGCCCGCGTCCCCGCCGAAATAGGGATCGACCACCACGCGCGTTTCCGCCTGCGGCGCGAATTCCATCAGCAGGCGGATCTTGTCGCGCTCGCTCGCCGGGCAGACGCCCTGAAGCGCGGTGACGTTGGCGTCGTCCATCGCCACGATCAGGTCGAAACGGCGAAAATCGTCGGCGGCGATCTGCCTGGCGCGCAACGCCGCGAGCGCGTAGCCGCGCAGACCGCCCGCGCGCTGGGCGCGCTCGTCCGGCGCCTCGCCGATATGCCAGTCACCCGTGCCTGCCGAATCGATCTCGACGCGCCCGGCCAGCCCCGCCTCGTCGACGAGACGCAGCATCACGGCCTCGGCCGTGGGCGAGCGGCAGATATTGCCAAGACAAACGAAGCAGACGGAAACCTTTTTCATTCGTGGGGGCTGGGCAGCGAGAGGCGTTCAGCGCGCGACGGCGAATCTCAAATTATACAAAGCGCACGAGGTACGCGCTGCGCGGCGCGTTGGCGCCAGCGCGATCCTCAGATCGCGTTCGAGCGCGGCAGCGTTGCGATGCCGTTCATCGCCTTCACCGGCGTCTTGCCTTCGCTGCCCACGAGACCATAAGACACGGCGCGCGCGAGTTCTGCCGTAACCTGATCGGCGGCGAGCGGCATTTGCTGCTCGGCGGTCTTCCATGCATGGATCCATGCGATCACCGCGAGCGGCACGATCAGCGCCAGCGGCCAGTACACCGTTATTTTCTTTCTCATGATGCGACTCTCTATCGACTGTGAAGCGACAGGTGCGGACGCACTATCGCCAGTCGAGATGATATAGAGAGTTGCAATCAGGAAAAACCCGGTCCGGACGAACACACTGTTGCGCCAGCTTAAATAGTCGGCAACCTGGACTTGACCGATCTGGGAGTGTCAGGCCTGTTCGGGGCGCTTTGTCGTGTCCAGATGCGTGTGCCGTGCCGCATACAACTCGCGAAACGTGCGCCCGACCGGTGCGGGCATGTCGCGCCCGTTGGTCCAGCCGCGCGCGAATGGCAGCTTTCGAATGAGCCTTGTCTGCCCGCCCATGCGCTCGAGTATCCGCACCCCGAGTTTGGTGAGCAGCGCGTACGCGGTTGGGTGTAGCGCGAGCCAGCCCCAGGCTGCCAGCGCCGCGCGCTCGCGCCACGGACGCAGATGCCGCTCCGTCTGCTTCTCGCGCAGTTTGCGCAGCAGGTCCGAAAGCGGGATGCCCACCGGGCAGACGCTATTGCATTCGCCACACAGCGTAGCGGCCTGCGGCAGATCGAGTGTCTTTTCGATGCCGACGTAGCCTGGCGTGAGCACAGAGCCCATCGGACCCGGGTAGACCCAGCCATACGCGTGGCCGCCCACCTTCTGATAGACCGGGCAGTGGTTCATACACGCCCCGCAACGGATGCAGCGCAGCATCTCCTGAAATTCGCCGCCGATCAGGCCGGTGCGGCCGCCGTCCACGAGCACGACGTACATGTGCTCGGGGCCGTCCTGGTCCTCGGGTCCACGCGGGCCCGTGAGAACCGAGAAGTAGTTCGACGTGGCCTGCCCCGTTGCCGAACGCGGCAACAGACGCATCGCGGTGGCGAGGTCTTCGAGCGTAGGCAGCACCTTCTCGATGCCCGTCACCGCCACATGCACGCGCGGCATCACGGTGCACATGCCCTCGTTGCCCTCGTTGGTGACCAGCACGACCGAGCCGGTTTCCGCGATGACGAAGTTGCCGCCCGTCACGCCCATATCCGCCGAGAGAAAATGCGGGCGCAGGACTTCGCGCGCCTCGCGGGTCATGTCGGGGATTTCGGTCAGGCGCGGCTTGTCGTGCGTCTTCGCGAAGAGATCGGCGATCTCGTCCTTGTCCTTGTGGACGACGGGCGCAATGATGTGGCTCGGCGGCTCGTTGTCGTTGATCTGCAGGATGTACTCGCCCAGATCGGTCTCGATGGACTGCACACCCATCTCCGCGAGCACCGTATTGAGCCGCATCTCCTCCGAGACCATCGACTTGGTCTTGATGACCTTGCGCACGTCGTGGCGCCGCGCGATGTCCGCGACCAGCTGCGCCGCATCTTGCGCCGTTTCCGCGTACAGGACGGTCACGCCGCGCCGCGTCGCCTCGGTCTCGAACTGCTCGAGCCAGACGTCGAGATTTTCGAGTGCACGGTTGCGCCGCGCCTTGAGTGCCGCGCGCGTGGCGGGGAAATCGATCGCGGTGATCGCCTCGGCGCGCGCCGAGACGAACTTGGTCGAGAGCTTCTTGAGGTTGTGCTGCAGACGCTGATCGGCCAGCTTCTGACCGGCGCGCGCCTTGAACTGCATCGATTGGACTTGCATGGCGTGAGGGCGAGGTTGAGCGATGTTCGGCGAGGTCTGGGGCTGAGTTTTGCGTCTAGATGCACATGCCGTGCGAAACGAGCGGAGGCAGCCGGCGGCGCATCACACGTCGCCGGCCAGTACTTGCGCAATGTGCAGCACGCGCGTGGCGGTGTCGCCGGTGCGGCGCAAACGCCCCTCGATATTCAACATGCAGCCGAGATCGCCGAGCACCACCGCGCCGGTGCCGCTCGCCTGAACGTTCGCGCATTTCTCGTCTGCAATGGCTGTAGAGATGTCCCCGTACTTCACCGCAAAGGTGCCGCCGAAGCCGCAGCAGTGCTCGCAGTCCTTCATCTCGCGCACTTCGATGCCGCGCTGGGCGAGCAGCGCGCGCGGCTGCGCCTTGACCCCAAGTTCACGCAGCCCCGAACACGAGTCGTGATACGTCACCGGCCCGCTGAACTCCCCTTGCGGCAGCGTGATCTTTGCGACGTTCACGAGGAAATCCGTGAGTTCGTAGACGCGCTCGCGCAACTTGCCATAGCGCGCCATCAATTCCGGGTCGTCGCGAAACAGATCGCCGTAGTGCACGCGGATCATCCCGCCGCACGAACCCGAAGGGACGACGAGATAGTCGAACTGCTCGAATTCGCGCAGCGTCTTTTCCGCGAGATCGCGCGCAATGGCGCGCTCGCCGGAGTTGTAGGCCGGCTGGCCGCAGCAGGTTTGTGCGGACGGCACGACCACTTCATAGCCCGCCTCTTCGAGCAATTTGAGCGTCGAAAAACCAATTTCCGGACGCATCGTGTCGATGAGGCAGGTGACGAACAAGCCGACTCGCATGGGGACTCCTCGTGAAAACCGTCCCCGATTATCCGCTGTTTCGCCGCCGGGACCAACGCCGGTCGGCATCGCCCTCGCCGGCCGCCCGCGATGCCGCAGTGCAGCGCGAGCCTTGGTCCTGGCGCTTACTTTTTTCACAATACGAGATACAATGCATTTTCCGCCTCACGCGTCAAACGAATCTGAACTCATGAGCGACACCCATCCAGATCCGAAGACCTCGATTCAGGTGATCGAGCGCATGATGCGCCTGCTGGACGCGCTGGCCGCGCACAGCGACCCTGTCAGCCTGAAGGAGCTTGCGCAGCGCACCGAACTGCATCCTTCGACTGCGCACCGCATCCTGAACGATATGGTGAGTTGCCGTCTCGTCGACCGCTCCGATCCCGGCACTTACCGGCTCGGCATGCGGTTGCTCGAACTCGGCAACCTCGTGAAAGCGCGGCTTTCGGTACGCGACGCGGCGCTTACGCCGATGCGCGAACTGCACCGTCTCACGGGCCAGACCGTCAACCTCTCCGTGCGTCAGGGCGACGAGATCGTCTATATCGAACGCGCCTATTCGGAGCGTTCAGGCATGCAGGTGGTACGCGCCATTGGCGGCCGGGCTCCGCTGCACCTCACTTCGGTCGGCAAGCTCTTTCTTGCCGCCGACGAAGCGAACCGCGTGCGCGCGTACGCCACACGCACCGGCCTGTCGGGCCACACGCGCAACAGCATTACCGACCTCGGACGCCTCGAGCGCGAACTCGCTCACGTACGCCAGCAATTCTGCGCACGTGATAACGAAGAGCTCGAACTGGGCGTGCGCTGCATCGCTGCCGGCATCTACGACGACACCGGCAAGCTGGTGGCAGGTCTTTCGCTCTCGGCGCCCGCGGATCGCCTGCAGGATTCGTGGCTCGGCCAGTTGAGCAAGACGGCGCTGACGATTTCAGAGTCGCTCGGCTATCACCCGGAGCCTGCTGAAGGCAACGCGCAGCCCGCCTGAAGGCAGGGCGCAGCAGAATCGGGAAGAGCGGAGGCGTGCCCTCCGCTTTTTTTTGGCTTGCCGCGTGCCTCACGTATCGACATCGGACGAACGGCACGCACCAGAAAGCAAAACGCCCCGCAGTTGCGGGGCGTTTGTCGGGTAATTCCGAAAAACCTGAGATCTAGGTCCCAGCGCCGCCTGCGTCGGCGCTCGTAATGCGCGGCTGCTGGTCGGCGCCGCCATTGTCGAGCCACGTGCGCACGCGCGTTGCATCCGCGAAGCGCGAGTACTTGCCGCTCGAATCGAGCAGGACCATGATCACCGGACGGTTGTGAATCGTCGTCTGCATGACGAGGCACTCACCCGCTTCGTTGATGAAGCCCGTCTTCTGCAGGCCGATGTCCCACGATGCATTGCGCACCAGCGCATTCGTGCTGTTGTAGGCAAGATTGCGCTTGCCCGTGAACACGTCGTAGCTGCGATCGGTCGAGAACTGGCGAATCATCGGGTACTGGTACGCCGCGTTCACCATCTTCACGAGGTCACGCGCGGTCGAGACGTTGCGGCTCGTAAGCCCCGTCGAATTCTCGAAGTGCGTATCGGTCATGCCGAGTTGCTTCGCCTTCGCGTTCATTGCCGCGATGAATGCCGGACGACCGCCCGGGTAATAGCGCGAGAGAGCCGCTGCCGCGCGGTTTTCCGACGCCATCAGCGCGATATGCAGCATGTCCTCGCGCGAGAGCACCGAGCCCACCGAAAGACGCGAGCCCGTGTTCTTCTCGTAGTCGCGGTCTTCGTCCGTGACTTCGATCGGTTCCGAGAGCGACGCCTTCGAGTCGAGCACGACCATCGCGGTCATGAGCTTCGAGATCGAGGCGATCGGCACGACGGCGTGCGAGTTCTTGTCGAACAGCGGCTCGAGGGTGTTCTGGTCGACCACGTACCCCACGCCCGAGCGCAGCATCAGCGAGTCGGGCGAATCGTGCAAACCGAACGCCTGACCGACGCTCGGCTGGCGCGGTTCGAACGCGACACGGCGCACCGCCGAGTGGTGGCGACCGTTCATCGTATAAGTGACGCGGCGTTTCCTGGCCACCGGACGCGCATCGTCTTCCTTGGCGGCGACGGTACGGGTTGCGCCCGCCTTCTTGCTGGCCCTGGCCGTTTCCGGCTCGGCCTTCGCAACCTTCTTGCTGGCTTTATTCACCTTGGCCGTTTTGGCCGGTGCAGCGTCTTGCGACGCAGCAAAGGCGCCCTCAGGCGCCACGAGCGTCGCACCGATCGCGACGGATACAGCAACCGACAATGCGGTGCTGATAACCGACGACGGCATCAGTGAGAACGACAGGAGCTTGTCGGATTTCATTGGTGTTCTTGATGGAGCGGCGGGATCGTTCGCCAAGTGTAGTAAAACCACGAAAAATTCGCAAATTGAAGCACTTATAGGCGCTCATTAAACCGAAGTATGACCTTCGATTGAGCAGGCCAATGCACTTCCCGCATTCGATGGAGTCAGACAATTGCCAAGCCACTCCTCTCGCCGCGACGCCGCTTGCTGAAAACGTTTGCGGCACACGCAAAATGCGCTTGCTGCGTTAACGGCGTTCGTCGTAGGAACTTGAACTGAGGAAAAAACAGGTGAGATTTGTCTGACTACCAGTGCCGCCGTGCCGCGCGACGCGCGTTCGACCGCAATGGATCATTAACGTTCCATCCAGGAATTCGGTGGACGCACCCAGGTGAAATCCTATAGGCGCTCTCACGCGATCCATGCCGCATCTTGCCAGAACCCGCCTTTGCGCGCTTGCCCCACCCTTCGCGCAGCCTCCTCCAACTCGCGGCGAACCCCGCGCAACGGGGCATTGGCGCGTTGTCGCGGTTGCGCCATGCGTCGGGCATAAGTGATTGTTTAATAATAAATTATCGACATTGTGCGACGCACCAAAAAGCCTTGACTTTCTTCTGGGGCATCCTAAAATCGAATCAATGTTGCGACGCACAAAGCGAGTGACAGAGCACCAGCGCCGTGCCACTTACTTCAGGCGACCCACGAAGGCCGCCGACATACAGGAGCGTAAACATGAGTCTGCTGACCCCTGAGCAATTCGCCGCTGCCCAGAAAGCCAACCTCGAAACGCTGTTCGGCCTCACCGGCAAGGCATTCGAAGGCGTGGAAAAGCTCGTCGAATTGAATCTTCAGGCCGTCCGCTCGAATCTGGCGGAATCGCAGGAACAGGCCCAGCGCGCACTGTCGGTGAAGGACGCGCAGGAATTCCTGGCCCTGCAAACGAGCTATGCCCAGCCGCTGACCGAAAAGCTGCTGTCGTACGGCCGTCATGTGTATGAAATCGCCTCGGCCACCCAGGCTGAGTTCGCGAAGGTCGCCGAAGCCCACTACGAAGAGCAGAACCGCAAGGTTCAATCGCTCGTCGACAACGTCGCGAAGAATGCGCCGGCCGGCTCGGAAACCGCAGTCGCCGTGATCAAGTCGGCCATCAACGCCGCCAACACGACCTACGAAACGGTCCACAAGGCGACGAAGCAAGCCGTGGAAATGGCGGAAAGCAACTTCAACGCCGCCACCGCTGCTGCGAGCAAGGCTGCGGCCCAGGCGTCGCGCTCGGCTGCCGCTTCGGCCTCGGCCAAGAAGACGGTCTGAAGGTCGTAGCTTGATCCGGTGCGTGCGCTGAAGCAGCGGCGCACCGGGCGCCGGGCCTGAACGCTCCGGCATGCCGCCCGGCATGTCACTTACCCGGTCGCCGACCGGGAATCTTTTTTACGCTCCGGCGCCTCTCGTAGCACATACCGCAGGACCCAAAAGCAAACGGCGCACCCCTCACGGAGTGCGCCGTTTCTTCATGCGCGCCGCAACGAGCGGCGCGGCACGAACTTACTTCTTCTTCTGCGGCGGCAGGTCGGTACAAACGCCTTCGTACAGCTCGGCGGCCATGCCGATCGACTCGCCCAGCGTCGGGTGCGGGTGAA
>NZ_JBMIQH010000032.1:0-89143 GCF_056155635.1 Paraburkholderia sp. BR10141
TGGTCGTCGCGCTGGTCTCGCTCGTGTTCTATTACTGGGGCGTGAATTCGGGCTACCGCTCGCCGTATCTCGCGGAACGCCAGGAGCACGACGAAGTCCTCGAGGGCATCGCAGTCCATTGAATGTCGATCGCCTGTCATGCGCGCCGTGGTCATCGCCAGCAGAGATATCTCTGCTGGCGCTCGGAAATGCATTACAGGCTGCGAAGACGCGGGAGCATTGCAGGGGGCGGCGTCCATCGCATGGTCGAACGCTTTGACGCTGGCACCGCTCGAAGATCGGAGGAGGTAGTCGTGGCGATGCGTGCTCTGATTGCGGGATCAGGCCTGAAGTTGGCAACAGAAAAGATGTTGCGAAGTACGGCGGCGTCTAGGCATCACTGGATGAAACGTCGTAGCTCTACCGTGGACGGGCGGCCGAAGATGTCCTCGGGCGGTCCGCTTTCCCATACGCGGCCTTCGTGCATGAACACCACGTTGTCACTGACCGCGCGCGCGAAGCGCATTTCGTGGGTAACCATGATGAGAGTCATGTTCTCGCGCGCGAGGCTTTCCACGACGCCCAACACCTCGCCCACCAGTTCGGGGTCGAGCGCGGATGTGATTTCGTCGCAGAGGAGTACGCTCGGCTTCATGGCGAGTGCGCGCGCAATGGCGACGCGCTGCTGCTGTCCACCCGAGAGTTGATTGGGATATGCGTCGAATTTGTCGCCCAGACCAACGCGCTCCAGCATTTGATGCGCGTTGGCGCGCGCTTCCTTGCGCGGCGCCTTCTTGACAACCGTCTGTGCAAGCATCACGTTTTCGCTGGCCGTGAGATGCGGAAACAGGTTGTATTGCTGGAAGACCATGCCGACCTTCAGCCGCAGTGCCCGCAGGTCCGCGTGCCGTGCATCGACGTGTTCGCCGTCGATTTCGATCGATCCCGCGTCGATACTTTCGAGCCCGTTCAGCGCCCGCAGCAATGTGCTCTTGCCGGAGCCGCTGCGCCCAATGATGCTGACGACCTGGCCGCGTTCGACCGTAAGGTCGATTCCCTTCAGTACATGATGGGCGCCGAACTGCTTTTCGACGCCCTCGGTCTTAACAAGCGGCATGCCATTTCCTTTGCAGGGCCCGCGCATACCGCGTAAGCGGGTAGCAAAGGGCGAAATAGACCAGCGCAACGAGTCCGTAGACGAGAAACGGGCGAAACGTCGCGTTCGAAATTTGGGTGCCAGCCTTCGTGAGTTCGGCAAAGCCGATAATCGACACGAGCGCCGTATCCTTGATGGCCTGCACACCGAAACCCACGGTGGGACCGATGGCGATACGCGCGGCTTGCGGCAGGATCACGTGACGTAACTGCTCGAAATAGTTCATGGCGAGACTGGCGGATGCTTCCCATTGACCTTTGGGCACCGCCTCCACGCAGCCGCGCCAGATTTCTGCCAGATAGGCACTGGTGAAGAAGGTAAGGCCAAGCGTGGCCGCCATCCAGGCCGAGACGTCGACACCTAGCAGCGGCAGGCCGAAGTACACGATAAACAGTTGCAGCAGCAACGGCGTGCCCTGGAACACTTCGATATAGACACGCACGAGAGCGCGCAGCACGCGCGAGCTCGATACGCGCATCACGAGCAGCAGCAAACCGACCATGCCACCGGTAACGAACGAAACGAGTGAGAGCAGGACAGTCCATCGCGCGGCCAGGAGCAATCCTGCGACGATCTGCGCGAATGTGAACTCGATCATCGCGCACCTCGCATGTTGCGCGTGAACAGTCTTCGGCCGGCGGCGGTGAGCGCGGCGCGCAGGAGTAGCGCCATCGCAAGATAGATCCCGGCGATGAGGAAATACGTTTCGAAAGCACGGAAATTGCGCGACTGCACGTAGCTAGCCGCATACGTGAGATCCGCGACCGAGATCTGCGAGACGACGGCCGAGCCAAGCATCGTGATGACGATCTGGCTCGCCAGCGCCGGGAACACCTTCGCGAATGCTTGTGGAAGCAGCACGTGCACAAACGTTTCGCGGCGCGACATCGCGAGTGCCGCAGCGGCCTCGTGATGTCCGCGCGGCACCGCTTCAATGCCTGCGCGCAGGATTTCCACGGCGTACGCACCGAGGTTCAGCGTCATGGCGAGCACGGCCGCGGTGTATTCGCCGATGTGCACGCCGAGGGCAGGCAGACCGAAGAACACGAAGAAAAGCTGGACGAGAAACGGCGTGTTGCGAATCGCCTCCACGTAGGCGTGAACGACTGCGCGCGGCGTCGCGCGGGGGCTCTGATATGCGGCGGCCCCCGCAACGCCGAGGCTGATGCCCAGCAGCGTTGAACTCGCCGTGAGCGCAAGCGTGACTACGGCGCCGCTCGCGAACATGGTGGCATAGGCGGCGAGGTCGCCGAACTGTAGCTGATAGCTCATGAGGAAATGAGGGTTGCGTAGCGGAAATTGCCAGCCGCGCGTGGTGGCAACGCGGGCGTCACAGATTGGCGGGCAACGGTTGACCGAACCACTTTTTCGACATCGCCTGAAGTGAACCGTCTTTCTTCGCTTGCTCGATGGTTGTGTTGACCCTCGTGAGCAGTTGCGGCTCGTTCTTGTTGAGGCCCACGAAACACGGCGAGTCCTTGATGACGAACTTCATCTGCGGTTCGCGCGGCGGGTGTTTTGCGAGGATCGCCGCGGCGACGATGTTGCCCGCCGCGATCAACTGCACCTGGCCCGAGAGAAATGCCTGGATGGTCGCGTTGTTGTCGTCGAAGCGTCGGATGGTGGCGTTGGGCGCCATGTTGGTGAGCGCGACTTCTTCGAGTGCACCGCGCGTAGCGCCAACCGTTTTGCCAGTGAGGTCCGCCGCTGTGTTGACCTTGATGTCGGCTGGCCCGAAAACGCCCTGGAAGTACGGAGCATAGGCCTGCGAAAAATCGATGACCTTCTCGCGTTCCGGCGTTCTGCCGAGCGAGGAGATCACGAGGTCGACCTTGTCGGTCTGCAGGTAGGGAATCCGGTTCGCGCTGTTGACGGGCACGAGTTGAAGCTTGACCTTCATCGATTTTGCGAGCAGTGCCGCCATGTCGATGTCATAGCCTTGCGGCTGCATGTCGGGACCGATAGCGCCAAACGGAGGATAGTCCTCCGGGACGGCTACACGCAGCGTGCCGCGCTTGGCGATGGCGTCGAGCGCATCGGCGTTGGCGGCCTGTACCGTAACGAGGGCCAAGGCTGGCACTGCCAGCAGCGCAGCGAGCCAGCAGCGACGGCGAAATGAATTGGACTTGTATTCCATGCTGGATTTCCGAGGAGATTTGCCGCTCGCCATGGGTATCAAGCGCGAGCGTGCCATGCTCCAAGCAAGGACCGCGCCAATGCCGGCGCGCCAAGCCCGTGATCCGCCCGTGATCCTCCAGGCAGATGAAATGACTGCGCCGGTTTTGGCTCGATGTCGGGGATATTCACCAGATCGGTGCGTGCTGGCTTCTGCGGGGAATGCATCACGAGCACGCAGGTGCGTTTCGCGCGACGCCACGCGGGCACTCCCGATTTGCCTACCGCAAATTCAGGAAAACCTGACAGCTGTTCCGTTTCAGTCGTTGCGGCGAAACACCGTAAACATGGTGGTACCACCGGCTACGAAACAAGTCGCAACGGCGAAGCACGCGAGCGCCGGCCGCGCGAACTATCAGGAAGTCAGCATGCACAGCTTCACACAAAGCATCAAATTCAAGATCGTTCTTGCATTCAGTGTATGTCTGGTACTCATCGCTGCAGTGGGTGCCTTTGGTCAGTTTGGGCTGTCGCGGCTGAATTCGAATGTAAGCGATTCCTATGAGGGGAACCTGCTTCCGATTCTTGATCTCGAGGACACGCGAGCCGCACTGCTCGAAATGCGCCTTCAGGTTCGTCGCGCCCAGTCTCTTCACGATGTAGCACAGACGAAAGCCAGCATCGGCAGGATTCGCGCGGCTCAGGATCGCCTCAGCAAGGGCTGGAGCGACTACTACCCAAACCGTGTCTCCAGTGACAAGGAGCGCGAACTCGCCGACACCATCAAGAATTTGTTGCCGCAGTTCGAGGCAGGCATTGATGCGGAGGTCTCGGCGCTGGAAGCTGGCAACTACGACGCCGTATCGACACTCGTTGACAAGTATGGCGAAGTGGCCAATGCGACCAGCAAATCGCTCGACGACGACGTTGCCGAAAATCGGCGCCAGGCAAAGCAGTCTGTCGACGACAGCGAAGGCACTTTTGGCACGATTCGCTGGGTATCCATTGCGCTGATTGGCCTCGGTCTCGTAGGTGCCACGGGAGCCATGGTCTATCTTTCCCGGGCTGTTACGAAGCCGCTCGGCGAAGCGGTGGGCATCGCGAACCGGATCGCCATCGGCGAACTCGAAAACCGCATCACGGTGCGCACACGCGACGAATTTGGCCAACTGCTCGAAGCGTTGAATAAAATGGACCAGCAGTTGAGCGACACCGTGCGGGGCATCAAGTCGGGCGCCGAGTCGGTCACCGTGGCAGCGCAGGAAATTGCCGCCGGCAACACGGACCTGTCGGCCCGCACCGAAGAGCAGGCGGCGTCGCTCGAAGAAACAGCATCAAGCATGACTGAGTTGACCGAAACCGTGAAGCAGAACGCCGAGAACGCCCGGCAAGCCAATGCGCTTGCAACCCGAGCCACCGATATGGCCGATTCAGGCAACGAAGCCGTACAGGGTATGGTCGGCACGATCGAGCGGATCAGCGGCAGTTCGACGAAGATTTCGGAGATCACCGGCGTGATCGAGGGCATCGCGTTTCAGACCAACATTCTCGCGCTCAATGCCGCAGTGGAGGCAGCGCGGGCGGGTGAACAGGGTCGGGGATTCGCGGTGGTCGCCAGTGAGGTTCGCAGCCTGGCACAGCGCTCCGCGGCGGCTGCCAAGGAGATCAAGGAACTGATCGGTTCGTCTGTGGCGATGATTCGGGACGGGGCACAGCAGGCGGGCGACGTGGGTGCGACGATGGGTGAGGTCAAGCAGGCGATCAAGCAGGTGTCCGACATCGTGGGCGAAATTGCGGCGGCATCTGAAGAGCAGAGCCGCGGCATCGAGCAAGTCAATCAGGCCGTCATGCAGATGGACGACGTGACCCAGCAAAACGCCGCGCTCGTTGAAGAGGCCGCGGCAGCGGCGCATTCGCTCGAAGAGCAGGCAATGAGTCTTACGGGTACGGTTGCGGTGTTCAGGCTTGCCGACGCAAGGGGCGCCCAAACGCGAACACCGGAAAAGCGGCGAATCAAGACCGCTTGCCGCGCTGCTCCACCGGCGTGAAATCGAAGCTGGCGAAACTGCCGCCCTGATACCGCTGCGCCGTCGCGTCGAGCGGGTTCTTTTGCGCCAGAATTTCAGCCGCCCAATCTTCCGAGTTCTGCTTCGGCTCATAGCCAAGGCGCTTCGCGTCGTCGTGCGCGCCTTCCTGAATCCAGTAGCTGCGCGTGTTGTTCGACACGCCCCACACCACGGCAAAGCCGATTTCATCCACATTGATCACACGATCGACGAGATGGAACAGGTCCTCGTGGCCGAACCACGTGCTCAATTGACGGAACTCGGTGGGCCTCGGCAGGCAGCTGCCGATGCGCACATTCACGGTTTCGATGCCGTGCTTGTCCCAGTACAGGCGCGCGAGCGATTCGCCCCACGCCTTGGAAAGACCGTAGAAGCCGTCCGGGCGAAACGCGCAGTCGAGCGTGAGCTTCTCTTCCACGGGGTACATGCCGATCGCGTGATTCGAGCTCGCGAACAGCATGCGCTTCGTGCCGTGGCGGCGCATGCCCTCGTAGACTTCGACGAGACCGCGCAGGTTGTTCTCGATGATCTCGGGCAGGGGACGCTCGACGCTCGTGCCGGCCATATGGATCAGCACGTCCACGCCGTCGAGCAGGCGGTCGACCACGGCGGGGTCGCGCAGGTCGCCGTGCATCACGTCTTCGCCCGCGACGAGCGGTTCGAGCGGCTTCGAGCCGGCCGCGGAACGCAGGTTCACGCCGCGTTCGAGCAGGCCCTTGCGCAACACGGTGCCGAGCTGGCCGCCCGCACCGGTCAATGCAACTTTCTTCACTGTGATTGTCCTCACGTAGAAATGCCGAAAGCCGGCACCCTCGCGGGCGCCGGCCGGTGAACAGGGCGATCAGGCCTGCACTTTGTGCGAGGGCTGGAGCGCAGGGCTGCCCGCGTTGTCCTTCTGCTCGTTCGAGATCAGTCGCCATGCCACACAGGCGCCGATGATGTCGAACAGCATCAGGCACACGAACAACGGGTTATAACCGATCGTGCTGGCCACTGCGCCGACGATGAGCGAGAACACCGTCGCGCCGAGGTAGCCGAACATGCCCGAGAGACCCGTGGCCGTGGCGACTTCGTGCTGGCCGAACACGTCCGAAGCCAGCGTGAACAGCGCGCCCGAAATCGTCTGGTGTGCGAAGGTGCCGACACAGAAGAGGGCGATCGCGGCGTAGGGGCTCGCAACGAGGCCCACGCAGGCCGGACCGACCATCAGCAGCGCGCCGGTCGTGATGACGAGCTTGCGCGAAGTGATGAGCGAGCAGCCGAACCAGCGGATGAAGAGCGGCGCGAGGTAGCCGCCCACGAGGCAGCCGAGGTCGGCGGCGAGGAACGGCATCCATGCGAACAGCGCAATTTCCTTCAGGTTCATGTGACGCACGGTGACCATGTACAGCGGAATCCACGCGCCGAAGGTCTGCCATGCCGGTTCCGCGAGCATGCGCGGAATGCCGATGCCCCAGAAGCGGCGCGTCTTGAGCACTTCCTTGAACGAGGCGCGGCGGCCGCGGGTCGACTTCTGCGCTTCGGTCTGGCCTGCGCGGATGTAGTCGGCCTCTTCCTGCGAGAGCCGCGGGTGCTCCGCAGGCATCTTGAAGAACACGAGCCACAGCGCCACCCAGATCAGCGCGCCGCTGCCGGTGACCACGAATGCGAACTGCCAGTTGAACTTGAGAATGCACCACACGACGAGCGGCGGAGCGAGCATCGCGCCGATCGAGGTGCCGGTGTTGAGCCAGCCGGTCGCAACCGAGCGCTCCTTCGCGGGGAACCATGCGCTGATGGCCTTCATGCCGGCCGGGAAGATGGCGGCTTCGGTCATGCCGAGCATGCCGCGGAAAGCCGCGAGCGCGGGCCAGCTGCCGGCCAGGCCGTGCAGCATGTTGGCGACGGCCCAGCCGAACGCGAAGATCGCGAAGCCGATCTTGATGCCCACGGAGTCGAGCACGAAACCCGCGATCGGTTGCGCGAGGGCATAGCAGGCCTGGAAGGCCGTGACCACGTACGAGTACTGCTGCGTGGTCATGTGAAGCGTTTCAGTCAGCGTCGGTGCGGCTACCGCGAGCGAGCTGCGCGCGAGGTAGTTGAAGATGGTGCCGATCATGACGAGGCCGATGATCCACCACCGCACCCCCTTGATTGTCTTGCGTTGCACTGCGCGTCTCCTGCTGTTGGCGGGCTCTGGCACCAAGCTGTGCCTGGCCGGGATCAAGGGCGCTGCTGTTCGCATCGGGCCCTTCATGTAAGACATCATTCTATTTGCGGCAAAGTTGTAAAGCAAATATTGATGTGATGGGGATTTCCCTGATGCAGGGTCGGGGTCGGACGACCGGCGCGACGTCTGCACGGCCATTTGTTGACTTTGACCATCATTTCTGGAGCCGCGCACGCCGATCTCACGGGTATTTCGCGCCGGTCCGAAGACCGGTCGTCATACATCCTGGGGTGGCCCGCAGCGCAATGGCGGGTTGACAATTTTCGTGTTGTATTACAACAATGCGACCGATCCGCTCGACAGTTTTTCGAGCCACCGCCCGCGCCACGCGCACCACGAAACACGACAACGGACGAGACACGATGACTTCCCCCGCCATGCCCGTGAGCGATGCCGCGCTCGAACAACTGCGCCACGTTTCCAACGCCACGCTCACCACGCAACTTTTCAAACGCGGCCTGCGCAACGTCTTCCTGCAGGGCGTGAAGCCGCTCGCCGCACCGGCGCCGGGCGCTCCCAACCTGGTCGGTCCGGCCTTCACGATGCGCAATATCCCGGCGCGCGAGGACCTCGACCAGTTGAGCGCGTTCCAGAACCCCGAGCATCCGCAGCGTAAGGGCGTCGAGACCGTGCCCGCGGGCGCGGTGCTCGTGCAGGACTGCCGCGGCGTGACTGACGCTGCCTCGATGGGCTCGATCCTCGCCACGCGCATGAAGGTGCGCGGCGTGGCGGGCATGGTCTCGGACGGCCCGGTGCGCGACAGCGCGACCATCGCGGCGCTCGGCATTCCGGTGTTCTGCGCGGGTGCTTCGGCGCCGCTCAATCTCTGCAGGCACCACACGGTCGACCTGAACGTGCCGATCGGCTGCGGCGGCGTGGCCGTGTTTCCGGGCGACATCATCGTCGGCGATGCGGATGGCGTGGTCGTGATTCCGCGTCATCTGGCCGAGGAAGTCGCGCGCGACGCCACGGAGCAGGAAACGCTCGAGCGCTTCATCACCGAGCGCATCGAGGCGGGCGCGGCGCTGCCGGGCACCTATCCGCCGAACGAGGCAACACTCGCTGCGTACGACGCCTGGAAGAAGGAGCAGCGTTGAGCGCGCAGCACGACGTGACGCTCGATGCGGTGTCGACGCCCCCTGTGAGGCCGCTCGAGGCACACGATGCGCGGCGCTCGTCGGTCGGCGAGTGCCCCGTGTGGCGTGCTGAGGAAAGCGCGCTTTACTGGGTCGATATTCCCGCTCAAACGCTCGTTCGCTATGCGGTCGATACGGCGCGCCGCACCGAGTGGACGCTGCCGGAGCGCATCGGCTGCTTCGCGTTCGCGCGCGATGGCGGTGTGCTGGCGGCGTTGGAGACGGGACTTTTTGCCGTGACGCTGCACGAACCGGCCGCGAACGCGCGGGCAGGCGAGGCAAATGTGCGGCCGCTCGCGAGCGTGGCGCACGAGGCCGCGCGCATGCGGTTCAACGACGGCCGCTGCGATCGTCAGGGCCGTTTCTGGTCCGGCACGATGGTGCAGGACGCGGCGGCGCCCGACCCGGCGGGCAAGCTCTATCGCTACACGGCGCAAGACGGCTTGTCGGCGCCCGTGGTCGAGGGGTTGTGCACGCAGAACGGCCTCGCCTGGTCGCCGGACGGCCGCACGATGTATCTCTCCGATTCACATGCGTCGAGCCGCCTGATCTGGGCCTTCGACTACGACATCGACGATGGCGTGCCCACGAATCGCCGCGTGTTCACCGATCTGCACGACTACACGGGGCGCCCCGACGGCGCGGCCGTGGACGCCGACGGCTGCTACTGGACCTGCGCGAACGACGCGGGCCGCTTGCTGCGCTTCGCGCCCGCAGGGCGGCTCGAGCGCAGCGTGGGGGTGCCGGTGGCCAAGCCGTCGATGTGCGCGTTCGGCGGAGCCAACCTCGACATGCTTTACGTCACGACGATCTGCCCGCCGCAGACCGGCGAGCTGGACGGCCTCGTGTTCGCCATCGATGCCGGTGTGCGTGGCCTGCCCGAGCCCGCTTTCGCGGGTCCGCTGCGCGCGACCGACTGACCTTTGCCCTATGCCCTTAACGCGTTAACGATATGCCGCCGTTTCAGGACCGTGGCTCGGCCTGCCCGATGCGATTCACACCGGCCTCGGCCTGCGCTGGCTGGAGCCGGGAGAAACGCAGAAAGCGCAACTGCGCATCCGCGTGAGTGCGCTGCGATAAAGCGGGACAGCGCAAAAGCGTAAGCGCCCGTAAATTGGCTGCAAATTGGTAAAGCGGGACGGAAAGCGCGCAAACACCCGCAAAATGGGGGCTGGCCGGGGGCAGGTGCACGCTATCGGCGTGCCATATGACTTACAATTGACGACACTCCTGACAACCCAAAGTGCACCGTCCGATCATGTCTGAGCAGAAAGCGCCGAATATGCCGGCGCGGATTTACAGCGACATCCTCAATCGCATCATCGAGGGCGAATACAAGGAAGGGGAGCGCCTGCCGACCGAGCACATGCTCGCGGAGCGCTTCGCGACCTCGCGCCCCACGGTGCGCGAGGCGCTTGCCCAGCTGCGCGCAGACGGCATCATCGCCACGCGCCACGGCTCGGGCACGACGGTCATGCGGCGTCCCGACCCGGACGTGCGCCGTTTCGCGCCGCTCGAAACGCTGTCGGACATTCGTCGCTGCTACGAATACCGCGTGGTGGTCGAAGCCGGGGCGGCCTCGCTCGCCGCGCAAAAGGCCGAAGATGAAGACATCGCCGCGATCCAGCGCGAGTGGGACAACCTGCAGACCATCATCGAGACTTCGGGCATCGGCGCGAAAGACGACTTCGCGTTCCATATGGCCGTGGCGCGCGCCTCGAAGAACCAGTTCTTCATCACGGCGCTCTCGGGCATCCAGGAGCAGATGGTGTTCAGCATGAACCTGTCGCGCAACCTCTCGCTCGTGAAGTCGATCGAGCGGCAGCGCCTCGTGCAGCAGGAGCACCTCGAAGTGCTCGAAGCGATCCGGGCGCGCGACCCCGAGCGCGCATCGACCGCCATGCGCGCGCATCTCGAGCGCGCCGTAAACCGGATGTTCGGCTCCTGAGCGCACCTGCGCGGCGTGTGCCTTCATGGGTTCAAACGTTCTGCGCCGGCTGGCTGTTGTGACTGCGACGATCGCGGCGAGCGCGCTGATCGTTGCGCCGGCACCCGCACAGGCTCGCGCCGTGCGACCCGTCAGTGTGATCGCCGACGCGCGCATGAAGGTCGATACCCCGCAAGGCCACGCACAATTCCCGCTCTATGTGAGCGCGGACTGGAACGTGCCGCGGCCCGCCGTCCAGCGCGCGGTGGTAATCGTGCACGGACGGCTGCGTAACGCCGATACCTACTTTCGCACCGCGCAGCATGCGCGCGAGCTGGCGGGCGTCGATCCGGCGGCCACACTGCTCGTCGCCCCACAGTTTCTCGCCACCGCCGACGTGAGCGCGCACCACGCACCGGGCGACCTTCTGAGCTGGCGCGGCAACGCGTGGATGGGCGGCGCGGACGCCGCGAGCGGCGTGCCGGTGAGTTCATACGCCGTGCTCGACGACATTGCGCGGCATCTCGCCGACCGGCGTCTGTTTCCCAATCTGAAAACGATCGTGTTCGCGGGGCATTCGGGCGGCGCCCAGGTGCTGCAGCGCTACGCGATCGCTTCGCATACGGATGCGCTCGCCGCCGCGGGAATCGACGTGCGTTTCGTGGTGGCGAGTCCGTCGTCGTACGCGTATTTCGACGCGCAGCGCCCCGGCGCGAACGGCGCGCCGGGGCCATTCGACGCCTCGCGCTGCGCAGATTTCGACCACTGGAAATACGGGATGGAGAACCGGCCGGCATCCATCGCCGGGCGCACGCCCGCACAGCTCGAAGCGGACTACGTGAAGCGGCGCATCGTCTACCTGGCGGGCGGTAACGACGACGACCCGGCCTCGGCCTCGCTCGACAAGCGTTGTGCTGCACGGGCGCAGGGCGCGCAGCGCGTGGCCCGCGCGCAAGGCTTCTACCGCTACCTGCAAACTCGCCACCCGGATGGCCTGAACCAGACGTTTCATATCGTCCCCGGCGTGGGACACGACGGCGCGCGCATGCTCACGTCGAGTTGCGCATTGGCGACGATGTTCGATACGCCTGGCTGCGCGCCTTGACGGCTCACGCTGCGTTGCGCCGGACCCTCCAATGGCAAACGGGCGTGGAACTCGCATTGCACGAGATCCACGCCCGTCTTCAGTCCGGCTGGCGGCAGCGGTTGCCTCCGCCAGCGGAAAGTGAAGCGTAACGCTTAGGCAGCCTGCTTGGTGGCGCGCGCCGAAGCTTGCGCGACGGCCTTCGTCGCGGCCTTGCCGGCGGCGTCGAAGTTGCTTTCCGCGAATTCCACAGCCTGCTTCGCAGCCTTGTTCACCGACGTGTACGCGTTGTTGGCGGCGTTCAGCGCCGACTTGATCGCGGCGACAGCGGCTTCCGAGCCGGCAGGGGCGTTCTTCACGGCGTTGTCCACGAGCGTTTCGAGCGCGCGCTGCTGCGTTTCGTACTGCGACTGCGCGGCGGTGGCGAATTCGGCTTGCGTAGTCGAAACGATGCCGTAGACGCTGCGGCCATAGGCCAGCGCCTTTTCAGCGGCGGGCTGGGCGAAGCCGGCTTGCACGGCGAAGAAGCCTTGCGGATCCTTGGCGGAGAGCGCGCGCTGAGCTTGTTCCTGACCTTCGGCGAACGCCGAGCGGGCCGTTTCGATGTTGAGTTCGGCGAGCTTGATCGCGCCTTCGAATGCCTTGCTCGTCAGGCCGAAGAGGGCCTCGAGACCGGCTTTCTGGTTGGCGGCGAATTGTTCGGGGGTCGGCAGGTTCATGTCTCTTTCCTTTGGGGACGCTACGCGTCGGTTTCGGTTACGAAAACAAACTTTCGGTTCGATCACCGGTTCGCGCAGACAAAGTTTTGTGCGATGCAGCAATCGAGTTCATGGTAACCCATCCATAAAACGTGTCAAGAACTTTTTTGTGCGTCGCAACAATTATGTAAACGCCTGATTTTGGGTGGAAATTTCCAACATGGCGGGAGGCCCCTAAGCTGGGCGGCGCTGCGCGTGAACCGCTTGAGCGCAGCGCTTTGCGTCTGCGCGCAAAATGGCCGTTCCCTCGGGCGAGCGCGGGGTGCCGAAGGCTGGCACCGGCGCGCAGCCCGGGTTGGTCCCCCAATCTAGCAATGGCGGCCCCGAGTGCGGCTCGAACCTGCTTTCGCAGTCGAACGGGCGCGGTGCGCGCAGCCGCCATGCGCGAATCCATCAGGAGAGCGGTAATGGGTGCATCGAACGACAAGTCCCTCGGTCATTCCACGACGAGCACGGGCGCGCCGGCTGTCAGCGACCGTAACTCGCTCACGGTCGGTCCTGACGGCCCGATCGTGCTGCACGACGTGCATTTCCTCGAGCAGATGGCGCATTTCAACCGCGAGAAGGTGCCCGAGCGCCAGCCGCACGCGAAGGGCGCCGGCGCGTTCGGCGAATTCAAGACCACCGAGGATGTGTCGCGCTACACGAAGGCCGCGCTGTTCCAGAAGGGCGCGGCCACGGAAATGCTGGCGCGCTTTTCGACCGTTGCGGGTGAAATGGGCAGCCCCGACACCTGGCGCGACGTGCGCGGCTTTTCGCTGAAGTTCTACACGACCGAGGGCAACTACGACCTCGTCGGCAACAACACGCCGGTTTTCTTCGTGCGCGACCCGATGAAGTTTCCGCACTTCATCCGCAGCCAGAAGCGTTTACCCGACTCGGGCCTGCGCAATGGCCAGATGCAGTGGGACTTCTGGACCAACAATCCCGAGTCCGCGCACCAGGTCGCCTATCTGATGGGCGAGCGCGGCCTGCCGAAAACGTGGCGCCACATGAACGGCTACGGCTCGCACACCTATATGTGGGTGAACGCGAAGGGCGAGAAGTTCTGGGTCAAGTATCACTTCCATACGAACCAGGGCATGCAGTTCTTCACCAACGCCGAAGCCGCAGCGATGGCGGGCGAGGACGCCGACTTCCACCGGCGCGATCTGTTCGATGCGATCAAGCGCGGCGAGTTTCCGTCGTGGACGCTCTCCGTGCAGGTCATGCCGTACGCGGAGGCGAAGAAGTACCGCTTCAATCCGTTCGATCTCACGAAGACGTGGTCGCACAAGGACTATCCGCTCATCAAGGTCGGCACGATGACGCTCAACCGCAACCCGGAGAACTTCTTCGCGCAGATCGAGCAGGCCGCGTTCTCGCCGGGCAACACGGTGCCGGGCATCGGCCTCTCGCCGGACAAGATGCTGCTGGGCCGCGCGTTCGCCTATAACGACGCGCAGCGCGCGCGTATCGGCACGAACTTCAACCAGTTGCCGGTGAATCGTCCGAAGGTTCCGGTGCAGACCTATATGTTCGACGGCAACATGGCCTACGAACATAGCGGCAACGCGCCGACTTACGTGCCGAACAGCTTCGGCCGTCCGTGGGCGGATACGACGGGCGCGGCGGACGACGGCTGGGAAGCCGACGGCGACATGGTGCGCAGCGCCTACTCGCTGCATGCGGAAGACGACGATTTCGGCCAGGCGCACGCTCTCGTGCGCAACGTGTACAACGACAAGCAGCGCGAGGCGGTGATCCAGCAGGTGGTGGCGAGCCTGAGCGGCGTGGGCAGCCCCGTGCGCGAGCGCGTGTTCGACTACTGGAAGAAGATCGACGCCGAAGTGGGCTCGCAGATCGAACAGCAGGCGGGCAGCGGCAAGTAAGCCGTCGAAGCCACGAGAGAGCCGGAACGGGTTGCACGGCCCGTTCCGGTTTTTCTTTTGTGCGCGGCCGTTTGCGAGGCGCCGCATGGCGGCCGGCCGCCGCCAAACTGGCAGAACCGCCATCTGGTGGATTCTGCAGCGTCAGGGACGACGGGGCATAATGCGCGAGTCGCCGTGTGGCAGCATCGCGCAATCCCGCCGGCGGACCGCGTGCGGCGGGAATAAAAATGCCGCGCCGGGCGTTATCCCTACTGATCCGCAACGGCCAAGTCCACGTGAAAACTTCCCTTTCCGCCGAATCCCCGTTTGTCGGTGCCGACGCCGGCGCGCAGAAATACACGCGCGTTGCCGTGCTATTGCACTGGTTGATCGCGCTACTGATCCTCACGAACGTCGCCCTCGGCCTGACTGCCGCGCTGCTGCCCGACGGCGCGCTTTCGGACACCGCCATCCGCTTCGTGATCGATACGCACAAATCGATCGGCATTACCGTGCTCGGACTGGCCATCCTGCGCGTGCTGTGGCGTCTTACGCATCGCCCGCCGGCGCTGCCCGCCGAATTTCCGGGCTGGGAGCGCGCGTCGGCCCACGCCGCGCACGTCGCGCTCTACGTGCTGATCTTCGCGATGCCGCTTTCCGGCTGGCTGCACGACTCTGCCTGGGTCGCCGCCGCCTCGCATCCGATGTATCTCTTCGGCCTCGTGCAATGGCCGCGCATGGGCTTCATCATGAATCTCGATCCGGCCACGAAGGAACAGTTGCACAGCCAGTTCGGTGCGCTGCACACGGCGTGCAGCTATGCGCTTTATGGCGTGCTCGCGCTGCATATTGCGGGCGCGCTCAAGCATCAATGGATCGACCGTCATTCGGTGCTGCGCCGGATGATGCCGTGAGCAACAGGGAAGGGTACGACTTGAAAACCTCGCTTGAAGAGGCGCTCGCCCGCACGTCGCCGCGCCTCGTGCCGCCTCCCACGCCATTCGCGAGCATCGCCATCCACCTCGGCGTCATGGCGCTCTGGTTCGTGCTGTTCGCGCGCGCGTTCTTCCTGCAAGGCGTGGTCGCGTGGTCCACGGGCATTGCCTATGTCGTCTACGACACGGTGTTGCTGCTGTTCGTCGCCTGGAAGGCGCGCGTGCTGCTTGCGCCTGCGGCAGCACCCGCGGACGCAGGCGCGGCGAAGCTGCCGACGCTCGGCGTGATCGTCGCCGCGCACAACGAAGCGGCCGTGCTGCCGATCACGCTCGACGCGCTGTTCGCGCAAACCCGCGCGCCGCAGCAAATCCTGATCGCCGACGACGGCTCGACCGACGGCACGGCTGCCTTGCTCGCGCAGCGCTACGGCCTTGCCGACCCAGGCGTCGGCAAGCTGAGCGCGCCTTCGCCGCAGTATCCGAATCTGCGCTGGCTGAAGCTCGCGCACGGCGGCAAGGCGCGCGCGCTCAATGCGGCCTTGCTTGCGATCGCAACGGAAACGGTCATGACCGTGGACGCCGATACGCTGCTCGAACCCGACGCATGCGCTGCGATGGCGAGCGCGTTTGGCCGCGAGCCGGCCCTCGTCGCGGCGGCGGGCCTGCTCACGCCGGTTTGCGACCATACGTTGAGCGGCCGTTTTTTCCAGTGGTTCCAGACCTACGAGTACATCCGCAATTTCATCTCGCGCTTCGCGTGGATGCGCGCCGACAGCCTGCTGCTCATCTCGGGCGCGTTTGCGGGCTTTCGCCGCGATGCGGTGATGGCCGTGGGCGGCTTCGATGCGGATTGTCTCGTGGAGGACTACGAACTGATTCACCGCTTGCGCCGTTATTCGGCGCGCAAGGGTCTGGGCTGGGATGTGCGTGTGCTGGGCACCGCCCGCGCGCGTACCGATGCGCCCGGTACGCTGACGACCTTCCTGCGTCAGCGCCGCCGCTGGTTCGCGGGCTTCCTGCAAACGCAGTACTGGTATCGCGACATGACGGGCAACCGCAAGTACGGCAAGCTCGGCCTCATGATGCTGCCCGTGAAGGCGTTCGACACCGTGCAGCCCATTTATGGACTGACGGCGTTCGCGTTGTTGATCGCCTTTTTGTTCGACGGCCGCTTTACGATCGTGCTGCCGGTGCTGGGCGTAATCGTCGGCAAGATCGCGATCGACCTCGCGTTTCATTTGTACTCCGTACATCTTTACCGGCGCTGGAGCGGCGACCGCACGCACTCGAGTTTCGGCATGGCGTTTCTTGCCGCCATCTTCGAGCCGTTTTCGTTCCAGTTGATGCGCCACGGCGGCGCGGCGCTCGGATGGCTGCATTTCCTGCTCGGGCGGCGCAAGTGGGGCGTGCAGAGCCGCACCGGGCTGGCGGCGGCGCGCAACCGCGAGAGCGCGACGTCTCAATGATCTGATTTCCGTGGCATTCGACTTGCTCCCAGGTTAAAAGGGCCGCGCCACGCGCGCGGTTCCGGCCTTTAACCGGTCAGGGAGAATCAAATGCATCGAATCAGCGTCCTCGCTTTACTCTTGCCGCTCGCACTCTCAGGCTGCCTGTCGTTCAGCAGCAGCGATCCCAACCCGCCACCGCCGCGTACCGTCATCGTGCCGCAGCAGCCGGCCACCGAGGCGCCGCCACCCCCGCCGGGTGCGGCTTGTGTTGCGCCTTGCTGATCGATTCACTGACCTGCGGCAGCGTTGTGCATTGCGCCGTCCGGCGCTTTCGCCTCCAGCGCGTGCCGCACTTCGCGCATCAGGCTGCCCGCGAACAGCACGTCCGGTACATCGTCGAGACCCGCCGAGCGCAACGCTCGCGCGGTCCACGTGTTGCAGGTATGCAAGGCATCGTAAGTCCCTGACGCCGCGAAATAGACGCTGCCCGTATAGGGTCCGTCGGCGAGGCGGCGCGGCGCGCCATCCGCGTCGGTTTCCAGCGAAGTGCGCAGATAGCGCTGAACGCTGGCAAGTCCGGCGTCGCCCACCGGCACCTCCACGACGTTCTGCGGGCCGAAGGCCGCCTCCGGGGCCGCGCGCAGTACTGTCATCAGAACGGTAGCCTGGCTCGGTATGAGTGCGCCGATCATCGTCAGCGGATCGTGGCGGCGTTCCACCACGAACTGTCTCTCTCCAAAGCCGAAGCACAGGACGGTTGCGTCGTCGAAGCCGCGCGCGAGTGTGTCAACCCAGGCATCGGCGTCGCGCACCCGCAGGCAGATATCGGTGTGCCAGTCGCGCTGCACGACGGCAACAGACGTGCGCGTTGGGCCGTCGCGGGCCGCCGGTTCGAGCGCGGCAGGCAAGGGACCGGCCATGTTCGTACATGCGCCGAGTGCGAGCGCGGGCACGATTGCGCAAAGCGCTTGCCACGCAGCAATTTTCGTACGACGCTCGTTCACGCAGGTCGCTTCGGTCATTGGAACTCAAGGCCCTCCAGTTGCGTGCCGCGTCTGCATATAGCGTGCCGCGCGAGCGCATTGCACCACCTTGAAGCGCAAAATCGGCGCCGCATTGGCATGCCCCGTTTCGACGCCGCCGAACCGCCCCGCGTTGCACCAATCGAGCGCACGAAACGCGCTCCAGGGCCGATGGCATACGCCTTGCTTTTTCCTGTACCGCAGCGCGCAACGCATCGTCTCGCCTCATTCATGAGACGAAACGCGGCGGCGCCCGCTGACCGAGTTGCACTCACGCGCGAGAACGAACCGATGCAAGTCCATGACGAAATGCGCGACGAGGGCGCGGTGCGCCCGCACTACGAACGCTTCCAGCAGTGGCTGGAGAGGCAGACTGGCGAGACGATGGCGCGCAAGCGCGCCGAGGCGGACCTGTTGTTCAGGCGGGTCGGCATCACGTTCGCGGTGAACGGCGACCTCTCCGGCACCGAACGGCTCATTCCCTTCGACCTCATTCCACGCATCATTCCCGCAGACGAATGGGTTCTGCTCGAGCGCGGACTGCGCCAGCGCGTGCAGGCGCTAAATCTGTTCCTGCACGACGTCTATCACGAGCGCAACATCGTGCGCGCCGGCGTGATTCCGGCCGAGCAGGTCTACACCAATGCGCAGTACCGGCCGGAGATGCAGGGCATCGACCTGCCGCTGGGCGTGTATGCGCATATCGCGGGCATCGACATCGTGCGCGATGGGCGCGACGGCGCGTTCTACGTGCTCGAAGACAATTTGCGCGTGCCCTCCGGCGTCTCGTACATGCTCGAGAACCGCAAGATGATGATGCGGCTCTTTCCTGAGTTGTTCGTTCAGCACAAGGTGGCGCCGGTCGCGCATTATCCCGATCTGCTGCTCGATACGCTGCGCTCGGTGGCCCCCGAAGGCGTGGACGATCCGACCGTCGTGCTGCTCACGCCCGGCATGTACAACTCCGCGTATTTCGAGCATACGTTTCTCGCGCAGCAAATGGGCGTCGAGCTGGTGGAGGGCAAGGATCTATTCGTAGAGGATAACTACGTATTCATGCGCACGACGCAAGGGCCGCGTCGCGTAGACGTGATCTACCGGCGTGTGGACGACGATTTTCTCGATCCCCTGGCGTTTCGCCCCGACTCCGCGCTCGGCGTGCCGGGGCTGCTCACGGCCTACCGCGCGGGCCGCGTCGTACTCGCCAATGCGATGGGCACGGGCGTGGCAGACGACAAGTCGATCTATCCGTATGTGCCCGACATGATCGAGTTCTATCTCGGCGAAAAGCCGATCCTGAAGAACGTGCCGACGTGGCAATGCCGCCGGCCCGACGATCTCGCCTGGACGCTCGAACATCTGCCGGATCTCGTCGTGAAAGAGGTGCACGGCGCCGGCGGCTACGGCATGCTGGTCGGTCCCGCTGCCACGCGCGAGGAAATCGAGGCGTTTCGCACCCGGCTGCTCGCGCGGCCAGGCAATTACATCGCGCAGCCCACGCTGTCGCTCTCCGCTTGCCCGACCTTCGTCGAAGCGGGCATCGCGCCGCGCCATATCGATTTGCGGCCCTTCGTGCTCTCCGGCAAGACGATCCAGATGGCGGCCGGCGGTCTCACGCGCGTGGCGCTCAAGGAGGGCTCGCTCGTCGTCAACTCGTCGCAGGGCGGCGGGACCAAGGACACATGGGTGCTCGAATGATTCCACTGGCCCTACCACACGCACACCAAGAGGTTCGACCATGCTGAGCCGCACCGCCGATCATCTGTTCTGGATGGCCCGCTACATGGAGCGCGCGGAGAATACCGCGCGCATGCTGGACATCAATCTGAAGGCGCTCCTGCTGCCCGGCAGCGCGGACGCCGAGGCGCGCACGCATCGCGCGATGCTGCGGATCTCGGAACTGGAGCCCGCCTTCGATGCGCGACACGAGGAAACGACCAGCAGCAACGTGCTCAAATTTCTCGTCGCGGACCCAACGAACCCGTCGAGCATCTACTCGTGCCTGCAGGCGACGCGCGAGAACGCGCGTGCGGTGCGCGGCACGCTCACCACGGAATGGTGGGAAACAATCAACGACACGTGGTTGCAATTCGTCGAGCTGTTGCGCGGCGGTGAGCTGGAAGCGCGTCCCGATGCGCTGTTCGAGTGGGTGAAGTTCCGCTCGCATCTGTCGCGCGGCGTGCGCCTTGGCACGGCGCTGCAGGACGACGCGCTCTTCTTCACGCAGCTCGGCACATTCCTCGAGCGCGCGGACAACACGGCCCGCATTCTCGACGTGCGTTTCGTCGACGTGGAAAACGCTGACTCGCGCTCGGCCGCGCGTCAGCTCGAGGACTTCTACTACTGGACCTCGATTCTCGGCTCGGTTTCCGCGCTCGAAATCTATCGCAAGGTTTACCGCGACGTGGTGACGCCCGCGCGCGTGGTGGAGCTGCTCATCCTCAACCAGCAAATGCCGCGCTCGCTGCTGGCGTCGCTGGATGGCGTCTGCACGAATCTCGCGATGCTGCGCACCGATGGCTCTCGCGAAGTGGAGCGTACTGCGGGCAAGCTGCGCGCCGAGCTGCTTTATGCGGACCTGCGGCAGATCTTCTCCCTTGGCGTGCATACGTTTCTTACGCAGTTTCTCGCGCGCGTGTACGAGCTGGGCAATCAGGTGGCGCGCACCTATCTGATGTTGCCGGTCGGTTAGCGCGATCCCGCGCTCATCGAACTCCCAATCGCCTCGATGGAGGATTGACGTCATGCAACTCGCGGTCCGGCACGACACGGTGTACCGCTACGAAGCGCCCGTGCATTATTCGATCCAGCAGTTGCGGCTGTCGCCGCTCACCACGCCCACGCAGATTGTCAAGCAATGGCAGGTCGAAGCGCCGGGCAAGCTCGACGCGTGCCGCGACGCCTACGGCAACGCGCTGATGACGCTGGTGCTCACGCGTCCGCACAAGGAAATTCGTCTGCGCGTGCGCGGCGAAGTCGAGACCGTGGCATTGCCCGATGGCCGGCTGCCCGAAGGCGAGGGCATGGTGCCGATGCACCATTTCACTTCGCCGACACGCCTCACCGAAGCCGACGAGGCACTCACGGAATTCGCGTTCAGCCTGCCGTCGCTGGACGACACCGCGGCCGTACTCGACGCGGCGTCGCGCATCACGGAGCGCGTGCGCTACGAATCCGGCGTCACGGATGTGACACACACCGCGGCGGACGCGCTGGCGCTCGGCCGTGGCGTGTGTCAGGACCATGCGCATGTGATGCTGGCGGTGTGCCGCGCGCGCGGCGTACCGGCGCGTTACGTGAGCGGATATATCGACCCCGGCGACGTACCCGAAATGGCGAGCCATGCATGGGTCGACGTGTGGCTCGACAACGGCTGGGTGACGGTGGACGTCACGCACGCATGTTTCGCAAGCGAAAAATATTGCCGGATCGCGGTGGGGCGCGACTATGACGCAGCCGCGCCGGTTCGCGGCCGCCGCGTGGGCGGCGCCGGTGAAACGCTCGATGTCAGCGTGCACGTGAGCGCGCAACAGTCGCAGCAATAGTTTTGCCGCTATAACAAAAAGAGCGGCGAGGTCAGGGAGGCGCATGACGTACTGTGTGGCAATGGCAGTGGATGAGGGGATCGTGTTTCTCGCGGACACGCGCACGAATGCGGGTGTCGATCACGTCAGCACGTCGCGCAAGATGGCCGTGTTCGAAGAGCCCGGCGAGCGTGTGCTCGTGCTGCTCGTCGCGGGCAATCTGGCTATCACGCAGGCGACGCTGCAGGTGCTGACCGAGCCGCAGGACGCGGGGCGCGCCACGCTCTGGAACGCGCCTTCCATGGTCGAGGCTGCGCGCGTGGTGGGCGAAGCCGTACGCGAGGTGCACCGGCGCGACGCGGAAGCGCTCAAGACCTTCAACGTCGACTTCAACTGCAGTTTCATTCTCGGCGGCCAGATCGGCGGCCATGCCATGCGGCTGTTCCAGATCTACGCGGCCGGCAATTTCATCGAGACGTCGAGCGTCAATCCGTATTTCCAGATCGGCGAATCGAAGTACGGCAAGCCGATCATCGACCGCGTGCTGACGCCGGGCACGCCGCTCGACGAGGCCGCGAAGTGCGCGCTCATCTCCATGGACTCGACGCTGCGCTCGAATCTCTCGGTTGGCCTGCCGCTCGACCTGCTCGTGTACGAGCGCGACGCGCTGCGTGTCACGCGATACGCGTCGCTCGATCAGTCGAATGCGTATTTCCAGATGATCCATTCGACGTGGGGCGAGCGGCTGCGTCAGGTCTTCGGTGAGATTCCCGATCCGCTCTGGACCGACGAAGGCGATGTGCCGCGCCACGAACGCGCGACGTTGCCCAGCGCCCCGCGCGCCGCGCATGAGGGGCACGCGAGCGAACCGCGTCCCGCGCAAACGCTCGCGCAAGCCCAGCCGCAAGGCGCCGCAAGCGCGCCGCGTATGCCGCGCGACGGTTAAAAGGGCGGCTCGAGCGCTTCGTTTTTGCCTGGCCAACTGCGGAACCGGTATCCTGCTGCGTAATATTCGCGGTACGCCGCGCGCAATGCGCGTCCCCTCGACAATGGAGGCAGGCTGATGAAGCAGAACGACGAACCCAGGAACGGGCGTCCCGAAGAACCTTCCATTCCCGCCGGTCCGGACGATCCCGCGCGCCGCCGTGTGCTCGGCGGGCTGGCGGCGGTTGGCGTGGGCCTCGCGCTGGGCGGCTGCGAGACGCCGGCGCAGAGTGCGGCGGGCGCGCCGCGCAGCGCTGCCGACGCGCGCGTCGATGCCGCGTTGCGCGACCAGGTGCGCCAGATCGTCGTGATCTACGCCGAGAATCGCAGCTTCGTCAATTTGTACGGCAACTATCCCGGCGTGCAGACGCCGCTCGCGAATGTGAGCGCCGAGCGCTACGCGCAGCTCGATCGCGACGGCAAGACGCCGTTGCCGCAGTTGCCGAAGATCTGGGGCGGCCTCGTGCCCCAGGCGCAGGAGCTGGATGGCAAGCGCTACATGATCGCGGAGCATCAGATCACGGGTCTGTCCAACCGTCCGTTCCGGATTGTGGATACGCACGGCAATCCGTTGCCGAACGGCATCATCACGCGCGACCTGATCCATCGCTTCTATCAGAACCAGATGCAGATCAATGCGGGGCGCAACGACCAGTTCGCCGCGTGGGGCGACTCGGGCGGCCTCGTCATGGGCTTCTACGAGAACTCCGCGCAGACGCTGCGGCTCTGGAATATCGCGCAGCAGTACACGCTCTGCGACAACTTCTTCATGGCCGCGTTCGGCGGTTCGTGGCTCAACCACATCTTCCTGATCTCCGCGCAGGTGCCGCAATACGCCGATATCCAGACGAGCGCCGCCAGGCATCTCGCCTCCGTCGTGGAGGGCGACGATCCCACCGGTACGCGCCTGAAGGTCGCGCCGAACTCGCCGGCCTCGGCGCTCGACGGGCCGCCGAAGTTCGTGAACGACGGCCTCTTCACGCCCGACGGCTACGCCGTCAACACGATGGCGCCGCCGTATCAGCCGAGCAACGTGCGCCCGTCGGAAGACGGCAACCCGGCGCTCGCCGATCCGGCCAATCCGCGCGTGCTGCGCCCGCAGACGTACGCGACGATCGGCGACCGGCTATCGGCGAAGGGCGTCGACTGGGCCTGGTACAGCGGCGCCTGGCAGTTTGCGCTGGACCATCAGGACACGGGCGCGGTGCCCGACTTCCAGTATCACCACCAGCCGTTCAACTACTTTGCCAACTTCGCGCCGGGCACGTCCGCACGCGCGCGCCACCTGCGCGATGCGGGCCTCGGCGACGATCCGTCGACCAACCGTCTGCTCGCGGATATCGACGCAGGGCGCTTGCCTGCCGTGACGTTCTACAAGCCGCAGGGCAACCTGAACATGCACGCCGGCTATGCGGACGTCGAGTCGGGCGACCGCCACATCACGACCGTGATCGAGCACATCCAGCGCGGCCCGCAATGGGCGAACACGATGGTCGTCGTGACGCACGACGAGAACGGCGGCTGGTGGGACCCGGTCGCGCCGCCCGTGGGCGACCGCTGGGGTCCGGGCTCGCGCATCCCGGCGCTCGTGATCGCGCCGTTCGCGAAGAAGGGCTACGTCGATCACACGTTCTACGACACGGTCTCGATCCTGCGCTTCATCAGCCGCGTGCATGGCCTCGCGCCGCTCGACGGCGTGGCCGCGCGCGATCAGACGTTCCTCTCGCGGGAGCAGACTCCGCCCGGCGATCTCACGGCGGCACTCGATCTGGCCTGAGTGCTGCACGCACGGATGCATCGAGGGAGAACGGGCGGCGGCCGTCGCGAAACGTTTGCGCCGCCGCCCCGGGTTGCCCATCCGGAACGCAATTTGATGCATCCACGACACAAGCGACGAACTCTCTATCCGATCAATGAGTTGGCGCGCTCGCCAGGCGGTTATCAACAGGTTTGTCACCAAAAACTGTGGACAACTTTGCTGCGCAAAAAACATGCATTTTTCATGTCGTTTGCGAGCTTCCCGTTTCCATTCAAGGACTTGATGCGGATGTCCAGAACTTGCTAACAGGGCTCTCAACAAAATCTGTGGAAAACCCTCCGCGCGTTTCCCCCAAAACGCCGCCGCTGCAACAAACGGCAACGCTGCGCACAATCCGAATCGCATCAAGCACTTGGTGCAGTCGTCCCAGGGTTACGCACAAGGCCGTCCCCCAAAGTTGTGGACAGCGCACCCAGATGTTGATCGCTGCGGGCTCAACCTTGCACAGTGTGGGAGTTCGGCCCGATAATCGCCGTCGATATGGCCGTCGCGTGACCGCGCGTGCACGGGCAACTCTCTTCTCGCCACTACCCGCCGCGCCGTGCTCAAAAACTCGCGCTTTGCCGGTCTTCTGCGTATTCCTGGTTTTCTGCCACTCGCCGGCGCCACCCTGATGCTCGGCGTGGCGATGTCCTTCACCGCGCCTTATCTCTCGCTCTTCGGCGTCGAGCGCGCCGGCATGACGCCGTTCCGGCTCGGTGTGTTCATGACCGCCATTGCCACGAGCGGCGTGATCGCGAGCACCGCGGCGGGCCGCTGGAGCGACGCCACCGGCAAGCACCGAACCCTGCTGCTCGTCTCGCTGTGTGCGGCCACGCTCGGCTATCTCTGCCTGTGCGTCGTGCGCGATTACCGGCTTCTGCTGCTTGTGGGCATTGCGTTCATCGGCGCGGGCGGTTGCGCGCTCTCGCTCGTGTTCTCGTTCAGCCGTGCGGCGCTGCCCGCGAGCGACGACGCCGAGCGGACCTTCGCGAGCGCGACGTTGCGCACGATCCTCTCCGCCGCGTGGGTGTTCGGGCCCGCGGTCGGCGCGCTCGTGCTGGCGGCCACGAACTTCTACGGGCTCTTCCTGTTCGCGGCGGCGAGCTTCGCCGCTTGCGGCACGATCGTCTGGCGCATGCGCGAGCCGCGCCATGACGAACACGCCACGCAGCATCTGATGGCGCGTCCCACCGCCGGCGAAGTCGCGCAGGAGATCGATGCTCAGAGCGAGGCGCAGTACGAGGGCCAACCGCTCACGCAGGCCGAAGTGCAGCCGGGTGCGCCACGCGACCCCGCAACGCTTCCGGCGGCTAAGGCAACGGCACAAGCGAAGGTCAGAGCGGCGCGCGCGCCGGTGCCCGCCGCCGAGGGTTCGCAGAAAGACATCATGCGCGCGATCGTTGCGCTCACACTCATCGGCCTGGCCGCCAATGCGACGATGATCGTGCTGCCGCTCTACATCGTCCATGGCATGCAGGGCACGCGCATCGACGTGTCGATCATGCTCGGCCTCGGCGCGCTCATGGAGATACCGATGATGCTCGCGCTCGGCGCGCGCGCCTCGGTGCTGGACAAGTCATGGTGGCTGGCCGCCTGCGCCGTGGTGCATGCCGTCTACTTCGTCGCGATGTCGCTGGCGCCGGGCGTGCACGCGCTGATCCCGATGCAGATCCTCAACGCCTTCGTGGTGGCCGTTACGTCGTGTCTCGGCATGACGTTCGTGCAGGATCTGATGCCGTCGTCGCCGGGGCGCGCAACGGCGCTGTTCTTCAACGCGTCGCGGCTCGGCTCGATACTGTCGGGCGTGCTTTCCGGCATGCTCGTGCAGGCGTTCGGCTATCGCGGCACGTTTCTTGTTTGCGGCGCGCTCGCGCTGTGCGCGCTGGTGCTGTTCGCCGTACCCGGCGAGCAGTATCCGAAGATGGCGCGTGCCGTGCGGCGTTATCTGCGTGAGCGTTCAGGCAAGCGGGATTGATTCATGCCGTGCGGCCCAGTCAGTGCCTGTGTCAGTGCATGTAGGTGACGCGCCGCGAGCGGTCGCTCAACCGCACGCCCGCGTCGAGCAGCGCGATGGCGAACCAGCGCGCGGTCTTGAGCATGCCGCTCACGCTCGGCATCGGCAGCCAGTCGTTGAGCAGTTGCACGGCGGCCTCGCTGCGCGTGGACTGCAGGAGCGCGATCACCTGCAGCAGCGAGCCTTCGTCCTTCGCGAGTTCGGAGGCGCAGCGGCAGCGCGTATCGAGCGGGCGGCACGAGGCGCGGCACAGGGTGCCCATCAGCAGATCGAAGTAGCCGAAGCCTTCGCCGCCGAGCCCCGCGTCGGCGAGCACGCCGCGCCAGCTTTCGGCCTTGCCGTAGGCGTCGCAATGCGGTCGCAGCCAGGTGCGCACGGCGCGCAGGACGGTCTGCTCGGCGGTGTCGGGATGATGGACGAAGGTGTCGTCGATCAGCGTGTCATTTCTCGCGAAAGGGGTGGTGTAGTTCATGGAGCCTCCGGTCCCGCACAAATCATTCGGGTGGTGCCGGGTCGTCCGGCATGGGCTGTATTCTGGGACAAATGGTGGCTAAATGCAAATGATTCTCATTTGTAAAAATGAGCCGCTGCGCAAAGGCGGCCTCGCACACCCAGTAAGGGACTGTTCCATCCAGCGCCCTTAATTGCGGGGACACAAGCCGTTAAAGTGCCGGCCATGCGTGTTCCAGTGTTCTGGCGCAACGTGAGAGTTGGCCCCGGCCCCATGAAGGCCGGGGCTTTTTTTTGCACCGCGCAAGGGCGCGCGGGGCGGGCCTGGCACGCGTTCTGGAGGGCGCCGGGGACCTGACTTCGATGCATAAGTCATTGAACCGAAAGAAACAAGTAAGGTATTATTTCGGCCGCGCAGCGTGACAGCGTGCCGCGCGTCATGGCGCCCAGAAGGTCGAAAGCGCTGCTTTCGCGATCAAAAATGGGTGGTAACAGCCCGTTTGTTGTTTTTTCTCTTAGTACGTTCTTGAATAAAAACAATGACTTGCGTCAATCTTAGATCCGGCCCGTGTTGTTGCGCTGCAAAACTTCCGTATTCCGTTTACCCTCGTTAACCCTTGAACGTGTGTTGCATTTCGCCTCGTCGCTGACAAATACATTACAGCCAGCCTGGTTCGATTTTCACCCCGCGTCAATCTTTCAAGTTGCTTGCGTACCTGAACGTGCGCCGTGGAAGCTATTTGCTCCGCATTTTTGAGGTCCTGTTGAAATGCAATCCGTTCCATTCCTGAGTCTGGCGATCTGGATTCCCATCCTGTTCGGCGTGGCCGTGCTGCGCCTCGGGTCGGATCGTCATCCGCAGCGTGCCCGTTGGCTGTCGCTGGTTGGCGCCGTCGTCGGTCTGCTGCTGACCCTCCCGCTCATCGCCGGCTTCGACAACCACGCGGCCGGCATGCAGTTCGTCGAATTCCGCGACTGGCTGCCTGAGTTCGGCGTGGCGTGGCGACTCGGGATCGATGGTATTTCGATGTGGCTCGTGGTGCTCACCGCGTTCACGACGCTCGTGATCGTGATCGCTTCGTGGGAATCGATCACGGTGCGCGTCGCCCAGTACTTCGGCGCGTTCCTGATTCTCTCGGGCCTGATGGTCGGCACCTTCGCCGCGACCGACGGCATGCTGTTCTTCGTGTTCTTCGAAGCCACGCTGATCCCGCTGTACCTGTTGATCGGCACGTGGGGCAATGCCCGCCGCACCTACGCCGCGGTCAAGTTCTTCTTCTTCTCGCTCGCCGGCTCGCTGCTGATGCTGGTGTCGATGCTGTACCTCTACAGCCAGTCGCACACCTTCGACATGTCGGTGTGGCACAACCTCCCGCTCGGCTTTATCCCGCAGATCCTCGTGTTCATCGGCTTCTTCGCGGCCTTCGCGGTGAAGGTCCCGATGTGGCCGTTTCACACGTGGCTGCCCGACGTCCACCTCGAAGCGCCGACCGGCGCGACCGTGATGCTGGCCATGCTGAAGCTCGGCGGCTACGGCTTCCTGCGTTTCACGCTGCCGATCACGCCCGACGCTGCGCACTTCTTCGCGCCGGCGATCATCACGCTCTCGCTCGTGGCCGTGGTCTACTCGAGCCTGCTCGCGCTCGCGCAGACCGACATGACCAAGCTGCTCGCGTACTCGACGGTCGCCCACATGGGTCTCGTCACGCTGGGCCTCTTCCTCTTCAACCAGATCGGCACCGAAGGCGCGATCGTGCAGATGATCTCGTACGGTTTCGTTTCGGGCGCGATGCTGCTCTCGATCGGCGTGCTGTTCGACCGCACGAAAACGCGCACGATCTCGGCTTACGGCGGCGTCGTCAACGTGATGCCGCGCTACGCCACCTTCATGATGCTGTTCTGCATGGCCAACCTCGGCCTGCCGGGCACGTCGGGCTTCGTGGGCGAGTTCATGGTCATCATGGGCGCGATCCGCGTGAACTTCTGGGTCGGCGCGATCGCCGCGACGACCGTCATTCTGAGCGCGGCGTACACCCTGTGGATGTACAAGCGCGTGATCTTCGGCGCTGTGGCGAACAAGGGCGTTGCGAAGCTGGCCGACATCGGCCGCCGCGAAACGCTGATCTTCGCTTCGCTCGCAGCGTTCGTGCTGGCAATCGGCCTCTACCCGAAGCCGATGACCGACGCGATCGAACTGTCGGCGGCGAACCTCGTCACCCAGGCCGGTCGCAACAAGCAACCCGTCGGCGAAGCAGCGCCTGCTGACGCAGTGCGAGCTGGCACGGACGTTCGTGCTCAGCACTCGCCGACGTGATCACTGAAGATTGACGGCGCAACCAACGCGCCGCATCGCCTCCGGGCGCTGCGGCGCGTTGTTGCGTCCAACGGTTTTCGAATTTTGAGATTCGAGAAGTAGCCGCGGCGGGCCGCTGTCAAGGGCAGAGCAGGGCGCGACGTGCGTGTGTTTCCGAGGCGCGACAAACCTCGCGAACACATGCGACAAAGTGTCTCAATCTTCTTTTGACAAAGGTCATTTTCCACATTCATTGATTGCGAAATATCAAAGCGGCTGTATGATGCGGGCGCGCTTCCTTTGTCGGATGTCAGGGGACGCGTCCGGAACTATTCAATGAATGAATTTCAGGCAAACGTGATGAAAAGAACGACCTTTCAAAGGTTACTGCTTCCCATCAGCGCCGGATTGGCCTTGTGTCTTTCCGGATGCAACATGGAGCTCCTTGACCCCAAGGGAAGTGTGGGCGTGGCGGAAAAGCAGCTGATTGCGACCTCCACATGGGCCATGCTGATTGTTGTGATCCCCGTGATCGTCCTGACGCTGTGGTTTGCGTACCGCTACCGCGCGTCGAATCGTAGCGCCACGTACGACCCGAAGTGGTCGCATTCGACGGCGATCGAAGTCGTCGTCTGGACCATTCCGACACTGATCATTCTGTTCCTCGCCGTGCTCACGTGGAAGACCACGCACGAGCTCGACCCCTACAAGCCGCTCGAATCGAACGTCAAGCCGATCAACGTCGAAGTTGTCGCGCTCGACTGGAAGTGGCTGTTCATCTACCCCGATCTCGGTATCGCGACGGTGAACCAGCTGGCCGTGCCCGTTGGCACGCCGGTGAACTTCAGCATCACGTCGGATTCGGTGATGAACTCGTTCTTCATCCCGCAGCTTGGCACCCAGGTTTACGCGATGGCCGGCATGCAGACGCGTCTGCACCTGATCGCCGACCACGCTGGCGACTACGCCGGCCTCTCGGCGAACTTCAGCGGCAAGGGCTTCTCGGACATGAAGTTCCGCACCCTCGCCACCAGCCAGCAAGACTTCGACGCGTGGGTCCAGAAGGTGAAGGCGTCGCAGACGCAGCTTTCGATGGATCAATACGCGACGGTCGCACAGCCGAGCGAGAAGGCTCCGGTGGAGTACTTCTCGACGGTCGACCCGAAGCTCTTCAACAACATCATCGCGAAGTACAACAACGGCCACGTCACGAATTTCAGTGACCCGTCGTGCGTGACCAAGGGGTAAACCAGGCATGTTCGGAAAACTTACACTGGACGCCATTCCGTATCACGAGCCGATTATTCTCGGCACGATGATCGGTATGGCCGTCATCGGCGCATTCGTGCTCGGTGGCATCACTTACCTCGGTAAGTGGAAATATCTGTGGACGGAGTGGCTGACGAGCGTCGACCACAAGCGTCTGGGCGTGATGTACATCGTGCTCGCCCTCATCATGCTGCTGCGCGGCTTCGCCGACGCGATCATGATGCGTACCCAGCTTGCGCTTGCGTACAACGCGCCGGGCTACCTCCCGCCGCACCACTACGACCAGATCTTCACGGCTCACGGCGTGATCATGATCTTCTTCATGGCCATGGCTTTCATGGTTGGCCTGATGAACATCATCGTTCCGCTGCAGATCGGCGCACGCGACGTCGCGTTCCCGTTCCTGAACTCGCTGTCGTTCTGGATGACCGCAGTCGGTGCCATCCTGCTGATGATCTCGCTCGTCGTGGGTGAGTTCGCAATGACGGGTTGGCTCGCGTATCCGCCGCTTTCGGAGCTTGCGTACAGTCCAGGGGTAGGGGTGGATTACTACCTGTGGGCGCTGCAGATCTCCGGTGTCGGCACGCTGCTGACCGGCGTGAACTTCTTCGTCACCATCATCAAGATGCGTGCCCCCGGCATGACGATGATGAAGATGCCGGTGTTCACGTGGACGGCACTGTGCACGAACGTGCTGATCATGGCCGCGTTCCCGATCCTGACGGTGACGCTCGCGCTGCTCGGCCTCGACCGCTACATCGGCACGCACTTCTTCACGAATGACGGCGGCGGCAACGCCATGCTGTACCTGAACCTGATCTGGGCCTGGGGTCACCCTGAGGTGTACATCCTGATCCTGCCGGCGTTCGGTATCTTCTCGGAAGTTGTCGCGACGTATGCCAGGAAGCCGCTGTTCGGCTACAAGGCAATGGTCTACGCGACCTGCGCGATCATGGTTCTGGCGTTCGTCGTGTGGCTGCACCACTTCTTCACGATGGGTTCGGGCGCCGATGTGAACGCGTTCTTCGGTATCGCCACGATGATCATTTCGATCCCGACGGGCGTGAAGATCTTCAACTGGCTGTTCACGATCTACCGCGGCCGCCTCGAGTTCAACTCGGCGGTGCTGTGGACGATCGGCTTCATGGTCACCTTCACCATCGGCGGCATGACCGGCGTGATGATGGCGATCCCGGGTGCGGACTTCGTGCTCCACAACTCGCTGTTCCTGATCGCGCACTTCCACAACGTGATCATCGGCGGTGTGGTGTTCGGCTATCTCGCCGGCATGAACTACTGGTTCCCGAAGGCGTTCGGCTTCAAGCTCAACGAAAAGCTCGGCAAGCGCGCGTTCTGGTTCTGGCTCTCGGGCTTCTATGTCGCCTTCACGCCGCTGTACGTGCTGGGCTTCATGGGCGCAACCCGCCGTCTGAACCACTACGACAATCCGGCATGGCATCCGTGGATGATCATCGCGTGGGTTGGCGCCGTGCTCGTGGCAATCGGTATCGCACATCAGCTGCTGCAGCTGTACGTCTCGATCCGCGACCGCAACCTGCCGGAAAACCGCGACTTGACGGGCGATCCGTGGGGTGGCCGTACGCTGGAGTGGGCGATCTCGTCGCCGCCGCCGTCGTATAACTTCGCGATCATTCCGCACGTGAGCGAACTCGACGAGTTCCAGCACCTGAAGGACACCGGCCGCGAAACCGTGGACGTCGCGAACACGAAGTACACCGACATCCACATGCCCTCGAACACGAGCGCGGGTCTGTTCATCGGTCTCTTCAGTCTGGTGCTCGGCTTTGCTGGCATCTGGCACATCTGGTGGCTCATGATCGTTGGTTTCGTCGGCATTGTCGGCACGGCCATCGCATACAGCTTCCAGAAGAACGAAGGCTATTACATCCCGGCCGCCAAGGTCCGGGCCGACGAAGAAGCGCGTAGCCGCGCACTGGTCAAGGCGTTCGAAGACAAGCAACGCCGCGGCAAGGTTGAAGCAGCACTGGAGGCCAACTGATGTTGACGAAAACTAGTGCGGCCGCACTCGCGGAGCACGATCACCACGATCACCCGCCGTCACACTCGGTGTTCGGCTTCTGGCTGTACCTGATGACGGACTGCATTCTGTTCGGCTCGCTGTTCGCAGTGTTCGCCGTGATGCAGAACCAGTTCGCAGGCGGCCCGACGGGCAAGGACCTGTTCGACATTCAGGGCGTGGCCATGGAAACGGCAGTGCTGCTGCTGTCGTCCATCACGTACGGTTTCGCGATGATCGGCGCGCACAAGCAGCGCAAGGGTCAAGTGTTCTTCTGGCTGGCGATCACCTTCCTGCTCGGCGCAACGTTCCTGTATTTCGAATTGCATGAATTCGCGAACATGATCGCCGAGGGCAACGGCCCGCAACGCAGCGCGTTCCTCTCGTCGTTCTTCACGCTGGTTGCCACCCACGGTATCCACGTGACGATGGGCATGATCTGGATGGTCGTCCTGATGGTTCAGGCCTTGAAGGCGCCGGTTCTGGGCGAGCGTGAAATTCGCCGCCTGACCTGCCTGAGCCTTTTCTGGCACTTTCTGGACATCGTCTGGATCTGCGTGTTCTCCTTTGTCTATCTTGCGAGCGTGATCTAAATGAGTGCTCATCCTATCCATGAAGAAGAAAGCCACGGCAGCGTAGGCAGCTACCTGGTTGGTTTCGTCCTGGCGGTGGTGCTCACGGCCGCTTCGTTCTGGCTCGTGCTGCATGGCGGCTTTTCGCGCGAAACCGCGCTGCTCGGCCTCGCCGTGCTGGCAGTCGTGCAGATCCTGGTTCACCTCGTGTTCTTCCTGCACATGAACACGTCGTCGGGCCAGCGCTGGAACGTGACGGCATTTGGCTTCACGGTGTTGACGGTCCTGATCGTGGTCGTCGGCACGCTGTGGGTCATGCACAACGTCAGCATGAACATGATGTCGCGTTAAGCGTTCATCGTTGCTGGGCATGCGCTTCGCCCGCTGCGGGTGAAGCGCAAAAGAAAAACGCCGCCAGGCCTTCAGGCCGGCGGCGTTTCTATTTTTGCGGCCCGATGTGCGCTTATGCGCCGAAGCGCTGACGCACGACTTCCGCGACGGCTTTGCCGAGCCGGTGGTGTTGCGAGGCGTCGTAGTGAATGCCGTCGGTGGGGCTAACAGTGGCGAATTCGCCGGCGTCGAGAAACGCCGAGCCGTATTTGACGGCTACGCGCTCATAGAGCGGCGCAAGCAGGCGCGATTTCGCGGCGCCCCCCGTGAAGATATCGCCGAGAAAGCCAATCTCTTCGATCGGCACCGGCGACATGAGCAGCACATGCGGCGTCGAGCCGCCCGGACCCGCGCGGCACGCGACGAGCGTTTCGAGCAGCACATCGACCGAGTTCGCAATGTCGGTGGGCGTGACGGAAAAGCGTGTCTTGAGGTCGTTGGTGCCGAGCATCAGCGCGACCACATCGACGGGCAACTGGCTTTCGAGGCATGGGCGCAGATAGGCGAGACCGTTCTTGTGCCGGCCTTCGATGGGATCGTCGTGAACCGTGGTGCGCGCGGGCAGGCCTTCCTCGATGATCGCCCAGCCCGGCCCCAGCGCCTCGCGCAGCACGCCGGGCCAGCGGTCGGCGGGGCCGAATCGCTCGGACACACCGGGCACGGTCAGCGGCTTCGTGCCGTGCGTATTGGAATCGCCGTAACAGAGCAGGGTGCGTGACGTCATGGGTTGCCTCTTCCTGGTTACTGGTTAGCTGGTTGCGGGGTGCGATGCAATGCCATTACTCATCGTGGGAGATTACTAGACGACTGGTCTAATCGCTCTGTACCATGTCACCTCATGAATGCAGCGGCAGCCGTCGAAGTGCGGCAACACATCCTCGATACCGCCATGCCCATTCTGCTGGGCAAGGGCTTTTCCGCAGTCGGTCTCAATGAGATCCTCGCGGCCGCCGGTGTGCCTAAAGGGTCGTTCTATCACTATTTCGGCTCGAAGGAAGCGTTCGGCGAGGCCTTGCTCACGTCGTATTTCGACGAGTATGCGGAGCGTCTCGACGATCTGCTGGTGCGGGCGCCGGGCACGGCGGCCGAGAAGCTGATGCGCTACTGGGACGAGTGGCGCCTGATCCAGTGCGCCGACGATCCCGTAGGCAAATGTCTCGCGGTGAAGCTGGGCGCGGAGGTGAGCGACCTTTCCGAGGCGATGCGCGAGGCGCTGCGTCTTGGCACCGATGCGACGATCTCGCGCATTGCTGCGTGCCTCGAAGCAGGGCGCGTGGATGGCTCGCTCGCAGGTGTAAAGGACGCCGCGACCATGGCGGTGACGCTCTACGAACTCTGGCTCGGCGCGACGCTGCTCGAGAAGATCCACCGCGACCGCAAGCCGCTCGACGCGGCTATGGCGACCACGCGCATCCTGTTGAACCTGCCTCCGGGCAACTAACCGAACGCGAAGCCGCGGCGGCGTGTGAAGTGCGCGCGATTGTCGCGTTTTGCGCAGAAGTACTAGACGACCGGTCTAATAGAGCATGAAGAGACTGGTTTCCGAAGGGCGTGCGAGCGCCCGAACCTAACGCAAAAAAGGAACGCCGATGAAGGTACTGATCGTTTTGACCTCGCACGAGGACCTCGGCAACACGGGCAAGAAGACGGGTTTCTGGCTCGAGGAGTTCGCCGCGCCGTACTACGCGCTGCGCGACGCGGGCGCTGAGCTCACGCTCGCATCGCCGAAGGGCGGCCAGCCGCCGCTCGATCCGAAGAGCAGCGATCCCTCTGCGCAGACCGATGCGACACGGCGGTTCGCATCCGATAGCGTGGCGCAAACGGCGCTAGCCAGTACGAAACGTCTCGCCGAGATCGACGCGAGCGCGTTCGACGCCGTCTTCTATCCGGGCGGCCACGGCCCGCTCTGGGACCTGGCCGAAGATCCGGTTTCGATCGCGTTGATCGAAAAGACGATCGCCGCGGGCAAGCCTGTCGCTGCCGTCTGCCATGCGCCGGGCGTGCTGCGTCACGTGAAGGGGGCGGACGGCAAACCGCTCGTGGCCGGCAAGGCGGTCACCGGTTTTTCGAATGACGAAGAAGCCGCCGTGCAGTTGACGGACGTCGTGCCGTTCCTCGTCGAGGACATGCTGAAGGCCAACGGCGGCCAGTACTCGAAGGCCGCCGACTGGCAGCCGCATGTCGCAACCGACGGCCTGCTCATCACGGGCCAGAACCCGGCTTCGTCGGAGCCGGTTGCCGAAGCCCTGCTCGCGGCGCTGCGACGCGCTTGATGTTGCGCGAACGCGCCCGTCTTTGGCGAGCGCGTTCGCTTCCCTCGATTTCCTTTCGGCAACGCTGCGAGGCGCGCTCGCAGCGCGTGCGCGGCTGCGCGTTGCCGCAAGGGAAATCCCGCTTTTGCCAACCGGCGCAGGTGCCGCGCGACGCGCGACCCGTGCCAGGAAAGGAGCTGTAGATGTCCGCATTGTTCGAACCGCTCAAGCTCAAGGGCGTGTCCCTGCGCAACCGCATCGCCGTGCCGCCGATGTGCCAGTACATGGCCGTCGATGGCGTGATCAACGACTGGCACCACGTCCACTACGCGCAAATCGCGCGCGGCGGCGCGGGTCTCGTGATCGTCGAGGCGACGGCGGTTTCGCCCGAAGGCCGCATCACGCCGGGCTGCACGGGCCTGTGGAACGACGCGCAGACGGAGGCGTTCAAGCCCACCGTCGCGGCGATCAAGGCAGCGGGCGCCGTGCCCGGCATCCAGATTGCGCACGCGGGGCGCAAAGCGAGCGCGAACCGCCCGTGGGAAGGCGACGACCACATCGCCGAAGGCGACGCGCGCGGCTGGCAGACCATCGCGCCCTCGGCAACGGCGTTCGGCGCGCATCTGCCGAAGGTGCCGATGGCGATGACGATCGACGACATCGCGCGCGTGCGCGAGGACTTCGTGGCCGCGGCGAAGCGCGCGCTCGAAGCCGGCTTCGAATGGCTCGAACTGCACTTTGCGCACGGCTATCTCGGCCAGAGCTTTTTCTCGACGCATTCGAACCAGCGCGACGATATCTATGGCGGCAGCCTCGAGAACCGCAGCCGTTTCCTGCTGGAAACGCTGGCCGCGGTGCGCAAGGTCTGGCCGGAGCATCTGCCGCTGACGGCGCGCTTTGGCGTGATCGAGTACGATGGCCGCGACGAGGAGACGCTCGCCGAATCGATCGAACTGGCCAAGGGCCTCAAGCGCGAAGGCCTCGACATGCTGGGTGTGAGCGTCGGTTTCTCGACGCCCGCCGCGCAGATTCCGTGGGCGCCCGCGTTCCTTGCGCCGATCGCACAAAAGGTGCGTCGCGCAAGCGGTCTGCCGGTGTCGTCGGCATGGGGTATCGGCACGCCGGAACTGGCCGAGCGCTCGGTGGCGAAGGAGCAACTCGATATCGTGATGGTCGGGCGCGCGCATCTCGCGAATCCGCACTGGCCGTATTTCGCGGCTCAGGAACTGGGTGTCGAACGCGCCGCATGGACCTTGCCGGCGCCTTACGCGCACTGGCTCGAGCGCTACAAGGTCGGCTGAAATGTGCCGACCGGTTCAACCGTTGACGATGAGGGAATACCGATGACCGTCTATCTATTCGCGAGCATTACGCCCAAGCCCGAGCATGTCGCCGAAGTGGAGACGCTGATGCGCGATATGGTTTCGCACACGCGCAAGGAGCCGGGCAACTTGCGCTACGACCTGCTGCGCCGCGCCGATGGTGCGCCGGGCTTTTACCTTTACGAGACCTATGTCGACGAGGCCGCGGTGCAGGCGCATCGCGAAAGCGCACACTTCGTGGCATACCGCGCGAAGATCGGTGCGTGGGTGACGGAGTCGCCCGAAGTGAAGCTGCTGAAGGGCGTGGACGTCGCGGACTGAGGCCGCCCTTCTTGCCGCAATCGTTGCGGCGATCCATTGACGCGCCGGATATCGCTTCGCAGCGGTGTCCGGCGCGTTTTTCATTGAGCGGCCGCGCGCCGCCTAGCCCGCCATATCGAGCACGACGCGGCCTTCGATCGCGCCGCGCTCCATGCGCGCGAACACGTCGTTGATGTTCTCCAGTTTTTCCGTGGAGACGGTCGCCTTGACCTTGCCTTCCTGCGCGAACATCAGCGACTCTTCGAGATCGAGCCGTGTGCCGACGATCGAGCCGCGCACCGTCACGCCGCCCAGCACCATGTCGAAGATCGGCAGCGGAAAGTCACCGGGCGGCAGGCCGTTCAGCGACACCGTGCCGCCCCGGCGCACCATGCCAAGCGCCTGCGAAAACGCAACGGGCGAGACCGCGGTCACGAGCACGCCGTGCGCGCCGCCAATCTCCTTCTTCAGATACGCCGCGGGGTCGGTGGTTTTCGCGTTGACCGTCACGGTCGCGCCGAGGCGTTTCGCCAGTTCGAGTTTCGTATCGTCGACATCGACGGCTGCGACGTTGAGCCCCATCGCGCGCGCGTATTGCACGGCCATGTGGCCGAGGCCGCCCACGCCGGAAATCACCACCCAGTTGCCAGGGCGCGTGTCGGTGACTTTCAGGCCCTTGTAGACCGTCACGCCCGCGCAGAGCACGGGTGCGATTTCGATGAAGTCGATATTTTTCGGCAGCAGGCCGACGTAATTCGCGTCGGCTTTCGCGTATTGCGCGAAGCCGCCATTGGCCGAATAGCCGGTGTTCTGCTGCTGCTCGCAAAGCGTTTCCCAGCCGCCGAGGCAATGTTCGCAATGGCCGCATGCCGAGTACAGCCACGGAATGCCCACGCGATCGCCTTCCTTCACGTGCGTGACGCCCGCGCCCACACCCACCACATAGCCGACGCCCTCGTGACCGGGAATGAACGGTGGCTGCGGCTTCACGGGCCAGTCGCCGTGCGCGGCGTGCAGGTCCGTGTGGCACACGCCGCAGGCTTCGATTTTCACCAGCAGCTCGCCTGGCCCCGGAGTGGGGACGGTCACTTCCTCCAGCACGAGGGGTTTGCCAAATGCGCGGACTACCGCGGCTTGCATCGTCTTGCTCATCGTCGGGCTCCTGTCGAAGCTGAGTGGCGGCGCGCGGCCGGATGCGTTGCGCATCGCGGTGTCGCCGCACGCCGCCTGCCTTTCGAGTTTGAAGGAAAGGATTGTCGTGTGCGATGAACTTGCTCAATAGTCGGTAGTAGAACGGCTGTGAAGGTTTCGAAAGAAACTGCCGTTAATATTGAATAAGGTTTGGTAACGACTTCGTTGCACGAATTCAGTGAGCCCGATGCAGAACGACTCCCTTTACGAGCGCGCCAGTGAGCGCCATTTCGCCGGCGACCTGCCGCGCGCGCGTCAGTTGTACACGCAATTGCTCGAAGCCGACGCAGCGCACGCGGGCGCGATGTTTCGCCTCGGCGTGATTGGTCTACAGGAAGGCGCGCCGGCCGATGCGATCGGCTGGCTGCAGCGCGCGCTCGCCATCGAGCCCGGTCAGCGGCGCTATCGCGAAGGCCTGGGGCAGGCCTATGCCATGGCCGCGCGCCACGCCGAAGCGGCGCAGATCTATCGCGGTCTGCTGGCGGACGACGCGTCGTCGGCCGATCTCTGGTGCGGGCTCGGCGCGGCGCTGCAGGCGCAGGGTGCGCTGGCGGAAGCGGTGGAGGCGTGGCGCGCGGCACTGGAGCGCGAGGCGAACCGGGCCGACGCCTGGAACAATCTCGGCAATTGTCTGCGTCTGCTGGGCGATTCCGGCGAGGCTCAGGCCGCTTACCGTCGAGCGCTCGCCTTGCAGCCGGGCGATGTCAACGCATTGACGAACCTCGGCACGCTGCTGCAGGAAGCGGGGCAGGACGAGGAGGCGCTCGAAAGCTTGCGCGCCGCGTTGGCGGCTGCGCCGGAAACCGCCGTCGCGATGATCAACCTCGGCGTGCTGCTGACGCGTCTTGAGCGTCTGGACGAGGCATTGCCCCTGCTCGAACGCGCGGTGGCCATCGAACCGCATATGGCGCATGCGGCCTACAACTATGGCGTCGCGCTGCAGGCGCGCGGCCGTTTGCGTGAGGCCGAAGCGCAATATCGCCGCGCGCTGGCGCTCGACGCGGCGCATGCGGAAGCGGCGAACAACCTTGGGAATGTCTGCCGCGATCTCGGCGATTACCCGGCTGCACGCGAAGCGTACGAAACGGCTATCCGCGCCCGGCCGGATTTCGTCGACGCGTTCAACAACGCCGCCAACCTGATGCGCACGCTCGGCAGCCTCGACGAGGCGCAAGCGCTCTTGCGCCAGGCGCTCGACCTCGATCCGTCGCGCTCGGCCACGCTCAACAATCTGGGCAACGTGCTCAAGGACTGCGGGGACCTGGGCGAAGGCATCGAATGCTTTCGCCGGGCCGTGGCGAGCGAACCCGGCAACCTCATCGCGCACAGCAATCTTCTGTACGCGTTGTCGTTCCAGGCCGAAGACCCGCAGGTGATTCTCGACGAGGCGAGACGCTGGTCCGCGCAGCACGAAGCGCCGCTCGGCGTGCAACGCACGCGGGCGGCTGTCGAACCCGCGGCGGGAAGGCGCTTGCGCATCGGTTACGTATCGGGCGATTTTCGTGAGCATTGCCAGGCATTGTTCATGACGCCGCTATTTGCCCACCACGACCGCACGCGCTTCGAAATTCACGCATATTCGAGCGTGGTCAGGCCCGATGCGACGACCGCACGTCTCGCCGCGCACGTAGACGAGTGGCACGACGTGCGCACGTTGAGCGACGCGGCGCTGGCGGACCAGATCCGTGCGGACGGCATCGATATCCTGGTCGATCTCACGATGCACATGTCCAATGGCCGGCCTCTGCTGTTCGCTCGCAAGCCGGCACCGGTGCAGGTCGCCTGGCTCGCTTATCCCGGTACGACCGGCATCGGCGCGATGGACTGGCGGCTCACCGATCCGTGGCTCGATCCGCCTGCACACGATCGCCACTACAGCGAAAAGTCGTGGCGTCTGCCGCACACGTTCTGGTGTTATGACCCGCTTGCTTCGGAGCCCGAAGTGAATGCGCTGCCGGCATCGAGCGCGGGATACGTCACGTTCGGCAGCCTGAACAACCCGTGCAAGCTCACCGATACGACGCTGAACCTGTGGGCCCGTGTATTCGCGCGCTTGCCTGCGGCGCGCCTCGTGCTCATGGCCGCCGAGGGCGAAGCGAGGCGCGGCCTCGTACAGCGGCTTGCGCGGGCAGGCATCGCCCCGGCGCGCGTGCGCTTCCTGCCGTTCCGGCCGCGCACGGATTATCTGCGCAGTTATCACGAGGTCGATCTCGGGCTCGACACGTTGCCGTACAACGGCCACACCACCTCGCTCGACGCGCTGTGGATGGGGGTGCCCGTCGTCACACGCATCGGGCCGACCGTGGCTGGGCGCGCGGGCTTGAGCCAGCTCGCGAACCTCGGTCTTACCGAATTGGCCGCCGATTCCGACGAGGCATTCGTGGAGACGGCGGTGAGTCTCGCGAACGACTTGCCGCGCCTCGCGAATCTGCGCGCGACGCTGCGCGAACGCATGGTGCACTCGCCGCTCATGGACGGAGAGCGGTTTGCGCGCGGCGTCGAAGCGGCGTACGACGCCATGTGGCGCGCTGCAGCGCAATAGGGCCATCTGGCGCGTAAATACGGGCAACTGGCGGCCGAGACCCAGCCGAACGGCCATCCAGCGTGCTGTATAAATATACAGTAGAATCTAGCCTGACAGCCAGGGCCGCGCGCCGATTCCCCGCGCGCGCCGCGCTGCAAGTTGCCGGGCCGCGCCGCGTATTTGCCCCATTTCGCGCGCCGTCCGGCCCCACGCGTGTGATCCAGCCGGAATGCCAGCGCAAGTGAGCGAAAACCGATCCATCCGAATCCGTGGTGCCCGCCAGCACAACCTCAAGAACCTCGACCTCGACCTGCACACCGGCGAAATGACGGTCGTCACCGGGCCTTCGGGCTCGGGCAAGTCGAGCCTCGTCTTCGATACGCTTTACGCGGAAGGCCAGCGCCGTTACGTCGAAACCTTCAGCGCCTACGCGCGTCAGTTCCTCGACCGCATGGACCGGCCGCAGGTCGATCGCGTGGACGGTGTGCCGCCCGCCATCGCCATCGACCAGACCAACCCCGTGCGCAGTTCGCGCTCGACGGTCGGCACGATGACGGAGCTCAATGACCACCTGAAGCTGCTGTACGCGCGCGCCGCGAATCTGTTCGACCGCGTCACGGCGCAGCCCGTACGGCACGACACGCCTGAGACGATTTACGCCGAACTGATGGCGCGTACGGCCGCGGGCGACCCGCGTCTTGTGGTCACGTTTCCGGTCGAGTTGCCCGATACGACCACCGAGGAAGAAGTCGCGCAGTGGCTCTCCGCGAGTGGCTATACGCGCGTGCAGGCGCAGCGCGAGGTGAAGACGGCCGAAGGCACGCGCAAGCTGCTCGACGTGGTCGCCGACCGTTTCCGCATGCAGAACGTGGAGAAGAGCCGCGCGATCGAGGCGATCGAAGCCTCGCTCAAGCGCGGCAGCGGGCGCGTGAACGTCTACGTGCTGGCCAGCAGCGATGACGATGCGCAGGCCGAGCCGCAGATCTGGCGCTTCTCGACGGGGCTGCATTGCCCGGACAGCGATTTACGCTACGCAGATCCGCAGCCCGCGTTGTTCTCGTTCAACTCGGCCTACGGCGCCTGCGACGCGTGCCGCGGTTTTGGCCGCGTGATCGGCGTGGATTGGGGCCTCGTGATCCCCGACGAGCGCAAGACGCTGCGCGGCGGCGCGATCAAGCCGCTGCAAACGCCGGCGTGGAAGGAATGCCAGGACGACCTGATGCGCTATGCCGCGAAAGCCGGCATTCCGCGCGATACGGCATGGTCCGAGCTGACGCAGGCGCAGCGCGACTGGGTGATCAACGGCGCGCCGGACTGGAAGGGCAGCTGGCAAACGCAGTGGTACGGCGTGAAGCGCTTCTTCCAGTATCTGGAGTCGAAGGCCTACAAGATGCACATCCGCGTGCTGCTGTCGAAGTACCGCAGCTATACGCCGTGCGAAACCTGCGGCGGCGCACGCCTGAAAACCGAGGCCCTGCAATGGCGCCTCGGCACGCAGCAGAACGCGGACGACGTGCTCGCGCCGTCGGGACGTTTCCTGCCGCACGGCGTGGACTGGACACGCGCGCAGCTCGAAGCGTTGCCGGGCCTCACCGTGCACGACGTGATGCTGCTGCCGATCGAGCGCATCCGCCGCTTCTTCGACAATCTTTCGCTTTCCTCAGCATTGCTCGACGACGCGCTGAAGCTGCTGCTCGAGGAAGTGCGCACGCGCCTGAAGTATCTCTGCGACGTGGGTCTCGGCTATCTGACGCTCGACCGCCAGAGCCGCACGCTTTCGGGCGGAGAAGTGCAGCGTATCAACCTGACCACGGCGCTCGGCACGTCGCTCACGAAAACGCTGTTCGTGCTCGATGAGCCGAGTATTGGCCTGCATCCGCGCGACCTCAACCGCATCGTCGAAGCGATGCAACGTCTGCGCGACGCGGGCAACACGCTCGTCGTGGTCGAGCACGATCCGTCCGTGATGCTCGCGGCCGACCGCCTCATCGACATGGGCCCCGGCCCGGGCGAGCGCGGCGGCTCGATCGTCTACGACGGCACGCCGAACGATATCCGCTCCTCGGGCACCCTGACGGGCGAGTACCTGGGCGGCCACCGCGCCGTTGCCGACGCTTCGCACTGGGAGCGACGCCCGGTTGATGCGTCCACGCCGAACCTCCTGCTCGAAGGCGCGAGCGAACACAACCTGCGCGACGTGACCGTGCAGATTCCGCTGCTGCGGCTCGTGTGCGTGACGGGCGTCTCGGGCTCGGGCAAATCCACGCTGGTGCAGGACGTGCTCTATCCCGCGCTCGCGCGGCATCTGGGCAAGGCGACGGACGCGCCGGGCACGTTCCGCAAGCTGAGCGGCGCGGAGCAGATCAGCGACGCCGTGTTCGTCGATCAGTCGCCGATCGGCAAGACGGCGCGCTCGAATCCGGCCAGCTATGTCGGCGCCTTCGACGAGATCCGCAAGCTGTTCGCCAAGGCGACGCTCGCGAAGCAACGTGGGTACACGGCGGGCATGTTCAGCTTCAACTCGGGCGAAGGCCGCTGCCCGACCTGCGGCGGTTCGGGTTTCGAGCACATCGAAATGCAGTTCCTGAGCGATGTGTATCTGCGTTGCCCCGATTGCGACGGCAGCCGCTATCGCGCGGAAGTGCTCGAAGTGAAGATCGAGCGCGCGGGCCGCACGCTTTCGGTGGCGGACGTGCTCGACCTCACGGTCAGCGAAGCAGTGCAATGCTTCGCTGAGGATGCCGAAGTATTGCGCGTGCTGCAGCCTATCGTGGACGTCGGTCTCGAATACGTGAAGCTCGGCCAGCCGGTGCCGACGCTCTCGGGCGGCGAGGCGCAGCGCCTGAAGCTCGCGGGGTATCTCGCGGAAACCGCGCAGTCGCGCGGCAAGGAGGCGGGCGGGCGCCTCTTCATGTTCGACGAACCGACTACGGGCCTGCATTTCGACGACATCGCCAAGCTGATGCGCGCCTTCGGCAAGCTGCTCGCGGGCGGTCATTCGCTGCTCGTGATCGAACATAACCTCGACGTGATCCGCGCCGCAGATTGGCTGATCGATCTCGGCCCCGAAGGCGGCGACGCGGGCGGCGAAGTGGTGTGCGTCGGCACGCCCGAAGACGTGATCGCGTGTCCGCGTTCGCATACGGGCGCGGCGCTCGAGCGCTACGAAGCCGCGCTTGGCAGCGGTGTCGAACTGCTGGCGGAAGAAGAGGGCGTGGCGCTGCAAACCGCGTTGCGTGCCGCGCAGGCGCGCCGCGAGGTGCAGGGCGAGGACGTGGTGCGCATCGTGAATGCGCGCGAGCACAACCTCAAGGCGCTCGATGTCGATATTCCGCACGGCCGCTTCAACGTCATCACGGGCGTGTCGGGCTCGGGCAAGTCCACGCTCGCGTTCGACATCCTCTTTCACGAAGGCCAGCGGCGCTACCTCGAATCGCTCAACGCGTATGCGCGTTCGATCGTGCAGCCGGCGGGCCGCCCCGAAGTCGATGCCGTGTACGGCATTCCGCCGACCGTCGCGATCGAGCAGCGCCTTTCGCGCGGCGGCCGCAAGAGCACGGTCGCCACGACCTCCGAGGTGTGGCACTTCCTGCGTCTGCTTTACGTGAAGCTCGGCGTGCAGCACTGCGTGCATGACGGCACGCCCGTCACGTCGCAGAGCGTCGATGCGATCGTCGCGCAGCTGCTGCGCGAACATCGCGGCCAGCATGTCGGTTTGCTCGCGCCGCTCGTCGTCAATCGCAAGGGCGTCTACACCGATCTCGCGAAGTGGGCGAAGGCGCGCGGCAACACGCATCTGCGCGTGGATGGCGAATTCGTGCCCGTCGCGCCGTGGCCCAAGCTCGACCGCTTCCGCGAGCATACGATCGAGTTGCCCGTGGGCGACCTCGTGATCGAGCCGGAAAACGAGGCGCAATTGCGCACGCTGCTCGGCGCGACGCTCGAAGCGGGCAAGGGCATCGTGCACCTGCTCGCGCCGCTCGACGGCCTCGATCACGTGATTGGCAATGGCGGTTCGACGGCGAGCATCGGCGAGGTGAAGGTGCTGTCGACGCGGCGCGCCTGCCCGGTGTGCGGCACGAGCTATCCCGAACTCGATCCGCGTATGTTCTCGTACAACAGCAAGCACGGCTGGTGCACGACCTGCGTGGGTACGGGCCTCGCGCTCACGCGCGAGCAGCGCGCCGCCTACGACGACACGATCGTCGCCGAAGACGGCCGTGGCCGCGAGCAAACCTTGCCTTCGGAGGAGCAGGAACCCGACGGCATGGTCGACGAGCCGTGCCACGATTGCGGCGGCACGCGCCTGAATCCGGTGGCGCGCGCCGTGACGTTCGACGCGCATGCCATCGTCGACGTCGCGCAGTGGACCGTGGCGGATACGCGCCGCTGGATCGATACGCTGAAGCTTGGCGGCCGCGACGCGCAGATCGCGCGCGACGTGGTGAGCGAGATCCGCAGCCGGCTGCAGTTTCTGGAAGAAGTGGGGCTCGGCTATCTGAGCCTCGATCGCGCCGCGCCCAGCCTTTCGGGTGGCGAGGCGCAGCGCATTCGTCTCGCGGCGCAACTGGGCAGTAACTTGCAGGGCGTCTGCTACGTGCTCGACGAACCGACCATCGGCCTGCATCCGCGCGACAACCAGATCCTGCTCGACGCGCTGCGCAGCCTCGGCGAGAAGGGCAACACGCTCGTCGTGGTCGAGCACGACGAGGACACGATCCGGCGCGCCGATCACATCATCGACATCGGTCCGAGCGCGGGCAAGCGCGGCGGCCGCGTGGTCGCGCAGGGCAGTGTGGCCGATCTCGCGGCGCAGGCCGATTCGCTCACGGGTCGCTATCTCGCACAGCCTATCCGGCACCCGCTGCAGCCGCGCCGCGAAGTGCGTCCGGCGCGCGCGGGACGCGAGGCGGTGCCGGGCCAATGGCTGACCGTGCACGGCGGCAAGCTGCACAACCTGCGCAACGTCACCGCGCAGATTCCGCTCGGACGTCTCGTGGCGATCACCGGCGTGAGCGGCTCCGGCAAGTCCACGCTCGCGCGCGACGTGCTGCTTTCCAATCTGCTCGACGCCGTGGGGCGTTCGGTGCTGTCTTCGCCTGCCGAGCGCCGCGCGCGCAAGGCGGTGAAGGAGAAAGCGCCGAGCGCGGCGGAGCGCCGGTCGAGCGTGCTCGCGCGCACGAGCGCGAAGCCGAAGCTCGAGGTTTCGCATACGTGGCAGGGCTGCGATTCGATTAGCGGATGGGAAAGCATCGACCGCGTGCTCGAAGTCGACCAGACGCCGATCGGCAAAACGCCGCGCTCGTGCCCCGCGACCTATATCGGCGTGTGGGACGCGATCCGCCGCCTTTTTGCCGATACGCTCGAGGCGCGCGCCCGCGGCTATAGCGCGTCGCGTTTCTCGTTCAATACCGGCGACGGACGCTGTCCCGCGTGCGAAGGCCAGGGCGTGCGCACCATCGGCATGAGCTTCCTGCCCGACGTGAAGGTGCCGTGCGACGTGTGCCACGGCCAGCGCTTCAATCCGGAAACGCTGGCCGTGACGTGGCGCGGCCGGAACATCGGCGAAGTGCTGACGATGGAAATCGACGAGGCGGTGGAGTTCTTCGGGTCGATCACGAGTATTTCGCACCCGCTGCAGCTCATGAAGGACGTGGGTCTCGGCTACCTGACGCTCGGCCAGCCTTCGCCCACGCTCTCGGGCGGCGAGGCGCAGCGCATCAAGCTCGTGACCGAACTCTCGAAGGTGCGCGACGACATCACGCGCCGCGGCCAGAAGGCGCCGCACACGCTCTACGTGCTCGACGAGCCCACGGTGGGCCTGCACATGGCCGACGTGGCGCGCCTCATCAGCGTGCTGCACCGGCTTGCGGACGCGGGACATAGCGTCGTCGTGATCGAGCACGACCTCGACGTGATCGCCGAAGCCGACTGGATCATCGATCTCGGGCCCGAAGGCGGCGTGGGCGGTGGCACGATCGTCGCCGCGGCCGATCCCGAAGCGCTTGCGAAGGTGCGGGCGAGCCACACCGGTGCGGCGCTCGCGCCCGTGCTGGCGCGTGGCCAGGGTGACGTGAGCGCCGCCGAAAGCAAGCTTGCACCAGAGCGGCGCGCAACGGGCGCGGCGGCTTCAGGCTAAAGGAATGGAGCGGGCCGCAGAGGCCCGCTCCGCCTTGAAACCGCTTGATCTGTGCCGCGCGCGCAAGGTATCATCGGTTCCGCTTGCAGCAAACGTTCGCTCACCTGTAGCGGCGTCACCTGAGAGCGGAGCAGCGGACTACAGATCCCCTCCGAACCGGTCGCGGGCTCCATACCCAGGCTACCTCATCAGTGCAGCAAGGCTTCGCAGTTCGTGCGCGAAGCCTTTGTCTTTTCAGGGAAGACCATTCTTTGCCGATCGTTGTATCGGTGCCTTGCCCTTGACGAAGCGAGAGGAATTAATCGATGTTCGACCTCGATGGAGAGGCGCGCGAACGGCTCATCGTGTGGATTCGACGCCGCATGGAAGAGTACGGCATTACGTTCGAAGAGCTTGAAGCGTCTATTGCTGAAAGCGAAAAACTACCCAAGTACCGCGACGCATACGGGAATACGTGGAATGGCGAGGGCGATATGCCGGCCTGGCTGTTGCGCTATAAGCACGCGGGACAGGATATCGAGCATTTTCGCTGCTAGCCATGACGGTGCGTGAGTGCGCGCCGGTGTTGCCCTTCGACCGCCAGACCGTTCGCGGCGCATGCCGCAAAGCCGCACATCGGTGCGGCGCCCAGTATTATTCAGCATAGTTTTAAAATGCCTTTCGGCGCGAGCCGGGATTTAATTGCGCCTCCTAATGTGCCGTGCCGGTTTAGGCGCGCAATGATTTATGCATTCTTTTTTGCTGGCATTTGCGCGCGTAATTAGTCAGCTTTTTTGAAAACTTCGGTTGGCTGCGCGATCAAGCTGCGCGACAATCTCGCCCATTGCGTTCTTGCTACGGCAGGGAGGTAGTCATGGCGATACTCGTGCTGGGCCTCGTGATTTTCATTGGTGTCCATTCGATCCGCATCGTGGCAGGGCCCTGGCGCGCCGCGCAGATCGAGCGCCTGGGTCCGCGTGCCTGGCGAGGCGCGTTCGCGTTGCTCTCCATTCTGGGCTTCGTGCTGATCGTCTATGGCTACGGTCTGTCACGCCGCTACCCCGTGCCGATCTGGCTGCCGCCGTTCTGGATGGCGCATGTCACGGCACTCCTCACCGCCATTGCCTTCATTCTGATCGTCGCGGCCTATGTGCCGGGCAATCACTTCAAGCGCGCGCTCGGCCAGCCGTTCGTGAGCGGCGTCGCGCTTTGGGCGTTCGCGCATCTGCTCGCCAACGGCACGCTCAACGACATCATCCTCTTCGGGGTCTTCCTCGTCTGGGCGTTGTTCGAGCTGCGAGGCGAGAACCGGCGCGACCGAGAAGCCGGGGTGGTCTATCCGCCGGGAGAGGTGTCGCGCGATGCGATCGTCGTCGTGGTCGGGCTCGTCGTCTGGGCCGTGTTCGCCTTCTGGCTGCATGGCGTGCTGATCGGCGTGCGGCCGCTCGGCTGAGTGCGCGGCAGGCCGCGAGCGCACTGCAAAAAAAGAAGCCTGCGCATGGCAGGCTTCACAAGGTACAGCTCGGAGTTCCGCGATCAGATCGCAGTGTCACGATCATAGGGCCAGTTCATGAAAGCCGCGTGAAAGTCCGCGCGATTCGTCTCGCGTGTCCGTTGATGCATCAAAGATCGAAGAACACCGTTTCCTGTTCGCCCTGCATGCGGATGTCGAACGTGTAGACGATGCTGCCGGCCTGCTCGCTACGGCGCGCGATGAGCGTGTCGCGGCGCGCCGCGGGCACGGCGGAGAGCACCGGGTCCGCGGCGTTGGCGGCGGCTTCGTCTTCGAAGTAGATGCGCGTAAAGGTGTGCGTGAGCATCCCGCGCATCATCACGATCACATTCAGATGCGGCGCTTCGCCGGCGTTCTCGACGCCCGGCTTCACGGTGTGCACGATGAAACGGTGCTGCGCATCCGTGCCCGTGCCCACGCGTGCAAAACCGCGGAAGCCGTCTTTGGCGATTTCCTCGCGCGAAGCCGGATAGCGGCCGTTTGCGTCGACCTGCGAAAACTCGAGCATCGCGTCGAACACGGCGTTGCCGTCGCCGTCGATCACGCGGCCGATCAGCGTGATGTGCTCGCCCGGCGTTTCAGGCCCGACCACGTTGGCCGTGAAGAGGCTCTTCAAATCGAAGTCGTATTGCTGCGGACACAGGCCGTAGGCAAAGTACGGGCCGACCGTTTGCGAAGGCGTTTCCTTGAGGGCCATGGTTCAACGCTCCGTGGGGGTTTGGTTCGGGCCGCGCAGCACGATGTCGAATTCGTAGCCGAGTGCGTAGCCTTCTTCGGTGGTGTCGAGCGAGAAGCGCGAAATCATGCGCTCGCGTGCGTCTTCCGGCGTGCCCTGATAGATCGGGTCGAACGCGAGCAGCGGGTCGCCGGGGAAATACATCTGCGTGACGAGACGCGAGCCGAAGTAGTCGCCGAACAGCGAGAAGTGGATGTGATTCGGACGCCACGCGTTCGGGTGATTGCCCCAGGGATACGCGCCCGGCTTGATCGTGAGGAAACGATAGCGGCCGTCGTTATCGGTGATCGCGCGGCCGGCGCCGAGGAAGTTCGGATCGAGCGGCGCGTCGTGCTGGTCCTGCTTGTGGACATAGCGGCCGGCGGCATTGGCCTGCCAGATTTCGACGAGCGTGTTGCGCACCGGCTTGCCGCCTTCGTCGAGCACGCGGCCCGTCACGATGATGCGCTCGCCGAGCGGCGCGCCATTCCTGGCCGCGTTGCGCGTGAGGTCGTGGTCGAGCGCGCCGAGATCGTCGGTGCCGTACACGGGTGCGTGCTGGTTGCGCAGCTTTTCCTTCAGGGGGATGAGCGGGAGCGTGGGGCCGCGTTTGACCGACGAACGGTACGGCGGATAAACGTACGCGGGATGCGAGTCGAAGTCGCGCGGCGACAGGATGGACTCGTCCATGGGGTGTCTCCTGGGGTGGATTATTGGGGAAGGGCTCGTTGCCTGCAGCGATTTGTCGCTACGAGCCGATGCAGCCACTTTATCCAAAGCGAAAAGTTATGCAAAATGATGTTTTTTCGCACTTCGTATAACGAACCGTTATGCAAAACCGGCTCGCGGACGGACGCGTCAAATTCCGCCATCTCCAGTGTTTTCTTGCCGTGGCGCAGATGGGCAGCGTGCAGCAGGCTGCCGAGAGTCTTTCGGTCACGCAGCCCGCGGTGTCGAAGACGATCGCCGAGCTGGAGCTCGTGCTGGGCGTGAAGCTGTTCGAGCGCGGTCGGCACGGTGCGGTGCCCACCCGCGAGGGGCAGCTTTTCATGCCACACGCGAGCGCCTGCGTGAGCGCGCTGCGCCAGGGCGTGGCCTTGCTCGCGCGCGACGAAGGCGCGGTGGCCGCGACGCTCGATATCGGCGTGCTGCCCACGGTGGCGACGGCGTTGCTGCCCGGCGCGTTGCGTCACTTCGGCGAGGAATGGCCGCGGGTGAGCGTGCGGCTCGTGACGGGCGCCAACACGGAGTTGCTCGAGCGGTTGAAGACAGGGGCAATCAGCTTTGCAGTGGGCCGTCTGGCCGACCCCGAGCGCATGGTGGGCCTGAGCTTCGAGCAGTTGTACAACGAGCCGCTCGCCGTGGTGGTGCGCGCGGGACATCCGCTCGCGCCGGGGGCGGGGCTGCCGGCGCAACTCGCATCGTTTCCGCTTGTGCTGCCGCCGTTCGGCACGTTGATCCGCCAGGCGGCGGACAGTCTGCTCGCCGCCTGGGGGGCGCCGCCGCTGTCGGCGTTCGTCGAGTTGCTATCGGTTTCGGTGGGGCGCGCGCTCGCGCTCGAGAACGACGCGGTGTGGTTCGTGCCCGCCGGTGCCGTCGAGTACGACCTGCGGCGCGGGACGCTGGTGCGGTTGCCGTTGCCTTCTGCGGGCGGCGAGGAGCCGGTGGGGGTGATTCAGCGTACCGATACCCAGCCCACGCCTGCCGGTCGCGCGCTGATCGAGGCGGTGCGGCGTGCGGCGCGCGAGCGCGATGTGCGGCCGGATGGCTCAGCGGCTCCGCGGGCGCGGCGTGCGCGTACCGCAAACCCTTCCGCTGGCAAGCGTTCGCCCGACGCCGGGGGGTGAGGCTTTACGGCTCCAGCAGACCCAACGCCGCGCGCCACATTTAGCTGGCCGTGAGCTTCGTCCTGGCGCGTGACTTCGAGGTTGCCGACGCTTCCGGTGCGACGCCGGGCAGGCGCGCACTCGTTGCCATCCACAGCACTTCGGCGTCTTCTTCGCTCGTCGAAATGGCCGCGTGGCCGGTGCGGCTGTCGAAGTAGAGGCTGTCGCCGGCTTCCAGACAGGTGGGCGCGTAAAGCTCCGAATACAGGCATACGCTGCCGCTGATCACGTAGAGAAACTCTTCGCCTTCGTGGCGGCCCCAATCGTCGAACGCATCGAGCGAATGGGCGGTGATGCGGATGCGAAACGGCAGCATGGCCTTGTGCGCGAGATCGGTTGCGAGCAACTCCATTTGATAGCCGCGATAGGCGTGGCGTTGACCCGCGCCATTGCGCGTGAGCGCGCGGCGGCCGCCGGCATTGAGCTTGGGCGGGGTGCCGAACAGCTCGGCCAGGTCGATTCCGAGCCCGCCGACGATCTTTTGCAGCACGTCGAAGGTCGGCGACATGAGCCCGTTTTCGACTTTCGACAGGGTCGAGCGCGAGACGCCGCACAGGCGGCTGGCCGTATCGAGCGTCAGCTCCTGGGCGACGCGCGCGGCGCGCACGCGGCGGCCGAGGTCGGTGGTCGCCGTGCTGGCGGATGGGGTGAGCGTGGAATCCATGGGCTACGTTCGAATGCTGACGAAAAGCCCTGGTTGGGCCCCGCGATGTCTTACCGATCATATCAAACGGTTGCCCGCACGAAACCCTGGACTGGCCTGGCTGGGCCGCGACGTCGGCTCGGCGGTATGGGTTAACCCATCGTGGATTGACGCCCTGTCCAATTGCGAATTAAAACGATTCGACTTAACGATATCTAAAAGTTAATCCGCCGATGTTTTAACAAATTTTAAAGATTTCTGGTTTTGATATTAGAGTGACGCCTCAATATGCGTCCATGCGCCGCGGCTCTCACGGATTTTGATATTTATCATTGTAATCAGATGATGTGGATCAAGTGGAGAGAGCAAAATGCATGACGAACGACTGGAGTTATTGCTGGCAATCTCGCGAAGAACGCTCGGGATCGAGAGCTTCGAACTGACCGGGAAGCCGACCGCCGACGCGCACCTCGTGAGCGCGGAGGATATTGGCCGCGCGCTGGAGTCGGCCTATGACGCCGGGCTGATCGTCGGCTACCGCATGGGACGCGTGGAGTGCGAAGAGAACACCTGATTACCGCATGACGCGATTTAGGAGCGGCGCCCTTTAAAGGGGCGCCGTTTTTATTTTGGTTTTGGTTAATACGATAATAAACGTTGCCTGATTAATGGGCGATGTGGCGCCTGACCGGTTCCGACGATTGTCAATCGACGCTTCATCGGCTGCATGACTCCCAGGGTGCCTGCACCTGTTGCCAGGAAAACCTGACCGATCAGACGAGCCGACGCAATGGCGCGAGCGACCAATCGTGCGGCACGCCATGCACGGCGAAAAACCACGCGGCCACCCATGACGCCGCGACGACGATCAGGTCGCAGCGTCCGCTGCGCCACCAGTTCAGCGAATGCCGTTGAAAGATCCACGGCACACCGAGCGGATTGGGCCAGTCCGCGAACAGGTGGATCACGCCTCCGCAAGCGAAGCCGAACGCGGGCGCCGCGAGCGGCACGTGCCCGAGTTTGTGATACGACCACACGAGCAACGCGATCCAGCCGATGCCCCAGTGCGTGAACGTGCGATGCGTGATCCAGAGGCGACGCTTCTTGCGCCACCAGGCGACCTCCAGCCAGTCGGGCGCCGATCCGCCCGCGACACCCGCTGCGAACGCGAGCGCGGCGTAGAGATGCCAGGCGCTATCGGCGCCCTGATGTGTGACGATTGCGGCGGCGATGACGCCGGCGGCCCAACCCGTGGCGTGATGTGCGGTGCCTGATGCCATGAAGCGGTGTGTTGCGAAGTCGAAGGGGGCGCAATCTTCGCAGATGTGTCGCCGTTATGACAGGGGTGACATGCGGGCGACGTGCGGTACGTCGTGTGGCGCGTGCGGTGCCCGCGCCAGCCGTTCGCGCGTCAGGTCGTGCAGCGCGCCACGTCGAAGCGCAGTTCTTCTTCAGGCGGATCGTTCGACGCGGACGCGCCGTGCGTGACGCGAATGACCGAGCCGTGGCCATTCGGCGTGAGCGTGACGAAGTACGACGCGTCCGAGCGCGAGCCTACGCTCAGTTCCGTCGTATTGCCGTCGCGCGAACTGTGCACGTGCGGCAAGCGGTCTTCGAGGCAGCTCGCGACCGACGACGCCGAACGCGCCGACGAAGCGTAGATCATCGGTTCGCCATTCGAAGCAGTGCCGGACGGCGGTGTCGAGCCACAAGCGGCGATGAGTGCGAGCGGAGTCGCGGCGAGAAGTCGTTGCGTGAGCGTTTTCATAGGCGGCGTGACAATATCGAAGCAGCGGATTATGCCAATGAGTATACGCACCCTGATCTGAATCAAGGCCTACGCAGACGTAAAAAGATGCAACAGTTCACAAGAAAAAACGCACATGCGCTTGTGGCGCATGTGCGTTTCGCAAAGGACAGGCAGCGTGGCGGGTCGCGCCGGGTTTGCCCAACCGCGAGCGATCAGAAGCGGTGACGCAGACCGACTGTCGCGGCCACCTGGTTGTTCGTTGAAGAAGGCGAGAGCGTATTGATCGCAGCGACGTTTGCGATGCCCGAGCCGTCGGCGTTATAGCCGAGCGAGCCCGAAGCGTGCTGGTAGACGCCAGCGAGGTAGACGTCCGTGCGCTTGCTCAACGAGTAGTCGGTGCCGAGCACCACGGTGTGCCACTTCGGGCTGTTGTTGCTGCCGTTGCCGGTGACCGTGCCGTCGGTGAACGTGTAGGAGCCGACGAACGCGAGGGCGGGCGTCAGATGGTAGGCGCCGTTGATTTCATAGTTGTCGACGTGCAGGTTGAGGCCTGAGAGGCCCGGCAGCGGCGCGCTGCCGCCACTCGAGAGACTCTGCATGCCGTCGATCTGCGAGTGTGTCCACACGAAGCCAACTTGTGCCGGGCCGTAGGTGTAGTTCACGCCCGCGCCAAACGAGCGCTGCAGCCGCGCCGAGATGTTCTGGTCGGCCGAGGCCGCGCTGTTCGCGGCGCCGAGGCCGCCGGAGTTGTTTTGTTGCGAGTAGGCGGCCGCGAAGTTCAGCGGGCCGTTGCCGTACGATGCGCCCACGCTCCACGCGCGGCCATTCGCGAAGCCGTTCGCGTCGTTGCTGAAGCCGTACAGGCCGCCGAACTGGAGGCCCGCGTAGTTTGCGCTGGCGTACTTGACCGAGTTCTTGATCGAATAGCTTTGGGCGAGGTTGTCGTTGTCGAACGGGTGGCCCGCGAGATTGTTGCCGTAGCCCGCGCCGGCTTCCGAGAGCGGCGAGAGGTAGTCGACCATCGAGTCGTACTGCCGCCCGAGCGTGAGCGTGCCGAACTTGTCGCTCTTCAAGCCGACGTAGGCCTGGCGGTTAAAGCCGCTGTCGCCGTTCTTGTAGCCGCCGTTGTTGAGATTGAAGCCGCTTTCGAGGGTGAAGATCGCCTTCAGGCCGCCGCCCAGGTCTTCGGCGCCGCGAAAGCCGAAGTAGTTGTTCGAGAGAGCGCCGCTGCCCTGAGCCCACAGGCTGTGGCCGCCGACGTTGTTCGCGTAGACGATGCCGGCGTCGAGCGAGCCGTAAAGGGTGACGCTGCTTTGCGCATGGGCGCTGATGGCAAATGCACTGAGGACGCCTGCAGCAATGAGTGCTTTTTTCATGTTTTTCTCCGGTCAGAACTTGGGGAATCTCAGGCCGAATATTCTGAAAATCGATTTCGTGCCCGGATGATTCGCAACGAAGTGTAAGCCCGGTATTCGGCGTATTTACGCAAATTGACGCAACAATGCATTCATCTCATTTCGCGATCGGCATTAATCGCCGTAAGTGATTGCATATAAAGACTTTTTCTATTGGATTATCGGGTGCGACAAAATGGTCGATCTGGATAATCCGTTGTGCACCCGCGACGATGCGACAAACCCGCGCAGGAGCTGGCCTAACGCGAGTTCAACGCTTTTTCAAGCGCGATTCTTGTCGTTTGGTGAAAGGTACTGTTCCAGATCATGGGCTGAACCCACGCATTGCGCGGCGGTACAATGGCTTCAGCCCTCGACCAAGGGTGGTCTTTTTTCATCTGTTTTTACGCGGCTCTCGGGCCGCGTTTTTTTTTGCCCGCAGGAAATGATTTTAAATTAATGCGCAAGGCGAAATGATGCGTTGCGGAAAACGCAATGATTAAAATCGCCAGTCGATATTCTGCTTTGGTGGCGCGATAATCCGAACCGGCTGGATAGAAAGACGCGGCGCCCGACGCGCGACGCGATCCGGGTAGAATCTTGCCCTTGCCCCGCGACGGGCAAGTCCCCCGCAGAACCCGATGAAAACCCCGCCATGACCGATTCCTCACCCGCAACCGATTCCGATTTCCCCGCCGATGACCTCGCCGCTGAAGCCGAGGTGATCCAGGAGGCGCGCCTGTGGCGCAAGGACGGCTGGACCGCGCGCGTGATCAAGAATGAGGACGACGACGGCTGGGCCGTCGAAATGATCAAGGACGGCGAGCCTGAGCCTGCACTCGTCGGCCCGTGGACCATGGGCCGTGACAAGAAGAATCCCAAGCCGCTCGACACGTCGGCGTTCAACACGCTCGTGAAGACCGCTTCGGAGGTGCTGCGCCGGCACGAGCAGCAATTGCGCGCACTGCTGCACAAGCGCGTGAGCGTGCAGACCGCCGAAGGCGATGTGGACGTGACGCTCGACATCGTTCCCGACGAGTACGAGCCCTACGGGCTCATCAGCGCGATCGACGCGTTCGGCGAGCAACTCGCTCAGGCGCGCGTCGCGCCGAACTTCAAGCTCACGAAAGCCCGCGCCGAGGCCTGGGCCGAAGGCGGTTTCGGGCGTATCGAATAACGCTCAAAGCCTGCCCGCTTACTCCTGCTTGCAGAAGATCGCTGTTAACAGCGGTCCGGCATGGTGGACGATGGCGTTATTGCCTGCCGCCGTGAGGGCCGCCTGCACCCTCGTCTGGGTGCCGACCACGACGGCGCCGTAGGCGGAAGGGGCGATGGGTGTGCCGTCGCCGGTCTTGAAGAGCGGGTCGTCCTTCTGGAAACCCACGATGGCGAACACGCTGAAGCCATAGGCGGTCATGTGCTGGCCGCGCGCGGGCCAGAATGCGTTGATCGAATTGCTTTCGACCTTCATGGGCTTCGGATCGATCAGGTTTTGCGTGATCAGCCCGGAGATGAAGTCGTGTGCGGACTCGCTGCAGGTCAGCGAATCGTCGATGGCGGCGGCGCGGGCGTTGCCGGCGAGAAGCGTCAGGACAGCGAGAAAAAGGGCGGCAAAGGTAAAGCGTTTCATTACGTGAATGGCGAAAGTGCGTGCGCCCGAGCCGTTGGACGCAAAACGTCCGGGCTGGCGCGAAGGGTTGCACTCTACGCGTGTTCGGGCAACTTCGCTTGCGGCGCCGCGGGAGCCGATTGAGCGCTTTGCCTTACAGAACCACAAGCAGAAAGTGGGACGATCGTCGGAATACCTGCAAGATTTCTGGAAGGCGTATATATTGCGCGGTTATGACCGAAAAAGACAAACCTGTAAAAATGGCTCCGAAAGCGGTGCCGCCGCCGCGCACGTGGGACGCTCGCGCGGCGCGCTGGCTTGTCACTCCGCTTGTACCCACGCGCGTTACCCCGAATCATCTGACCACGCTGCGACTCCTGATTGGCGTTGCCGGCGGCTTTTTTCTGGCGCGCGGAGACTTTCTGCACGTCAATATTGGCGCGTTTCTGATCGTACTGTCGAATTTTGTCGATCATACCGACGGCGAACTGGCGCGTATCGGCGGTAAAACCAGCCGCATCGGGCATTTCTACGATCTCGCGGCGGACGCGCTCGTCACCGTCCTGCTGTTCCTCGGCATGGGCTACGGCCTCGGCGTCGTGGCCGCCCACACCGGCGCCGAATGGCATGTGCCGCCGGCCGTGCTGGGCGGCATCGCGGGCGTCGCGGTCGCCGTGATCTTTTTCCTGCGCATGCGCATCGAGGAAATGGCCGGCAAGGCGGGCACCCAACAGGCGTTCGCCGGCGGCTTCGAGACCGAAGACGTGCTGTATCTGCTACCCCTTGTCACGCTGACGGGCGTCGTGTCGCCGTTCATTATCGCGGCTTCGATCGGGGCGCCGTTGTTCGCCATCTGGGTGGTGCTCGACTATGTGCGCGTGACGCGCCGCCTGCGCCCCGCCAAGGAAACCCGCCAGGTGTGGAGCAGCAGATGAGCCTGCAAGCAGAACAAGAACAGGTCGTAGCGCCGCGCGCCCCCGCGCCAGCCCGCGCCTCACGCGCGGCGGCTGGCGAGCCGGACGGCGCGATCGGCCGCGCGCTGCAGCCGCTGAACACCGCGCGCCTGCGCGATGACTATCAGAGCCAGGGCTCGTTCCTGTATCTCGCCGATTTTCTGCCCGCCGACGCCACGCAACAGTTGATCGACGCGGCCAACGCGCTGCTTCCCGAAGTCAACCGCAACTATCTGCCGGGCCACAAGGCGGGCGGAAGCGTGAGCCGTCACACCATCGACCGCCTCGCGCCGTACATCGCCGAGCTTTACCGCTCGCCGCAGCTCATCGCGTGGCTCGAAAAGATCACGGGCGACCGCCTGCAGCTTTCGCCCGAAGACGACCCGCACGCTTACGCTCTCTATTACTACACGCGCGCCGGCGATCACATCGGCTGGCATTACGACACGTCCTACTACGACGGCCGCCGCTATACGGTGCTGCTCGGGGTAATCGACGAGTCGTCGTGCAAGCTCGACTACGAACTGCACACGAAAGACCCGAACAAGGCGGATGAGCCGGGTTCGGTGCAATACCCGCCGGGCGCGCTCATCGTGTTCGACGGCGACAAGCTTCGCCATCGCGTCACGCCGAGTCTCGAAGGCGAAGTGCGCGTTTCGCTCACGCTCGAATACGTGACGAACCCGAATATGCGCCCGTGGCGGCGTTTCATTTCGAACATGAAGGACGCGATTGCGTACTTCGGTTTCCGCCAGGTGTTCCGCAAGGCATTCGGAGGCAAGGCGTGAGCCGTGCTGCCATCCTGCTGTTGTCGATCGGCACGGCGCTCTTCATTGCGCTGCTCGCCTGGCAGGGGCTCGGCTCGGTCACGGGCGCACTTGCGGCCGCGGGCTGGGGCCTCGTCCTCGTCGCGGCGTTCCACGTCGTGCCGCTCGCACTCGACGCGGGTGCGATCGCCGTGCTCTTCGGCCGGGACGAGCGTGTCGATCAGCGCGATGCATTGCTCGCGCGGTGGACCGGCGAATCGGTGAACAGCCTGTTGCCCGCGGGCCAGATCGGCGGCCCCGTGGCGATGGTGCGCCAGCTCGGTCAACGCGGCATGTCGATGCGCAATGCGGCTGCGGCCATCACCGTGAGCACGACGCTGCAAGCCGTCGCGCAGATCGTCTTCGCCGTATTCGGCATTGTGCTTTTTTCGGCCTACGCCGCGAATGGCGCGCCGCGCGACCTCGGCGTCGCCGCGCTGATCGCGACCGCCGTGCTCGGCGGCCTGATCGCGCTGTTTTGTGTCGCGCAGCGTCGCGGTCTGTTCGGCCGCCTGCTGCGTCTGGCATCGAAAGTGTTCGGCCAGCGCGACTGGTCGGCGCTTGCCACGCGCGCCGACGCGATCGACGAAGCCGTGAAGTCGCTTTATGCCCGGCGCGGCCGCGTGGCGGCCAGCTTCGCGCTGAGCCTCGCGGGCTGGCTCGTGGGCACGGTGGAAGTGTGGCTCGCGCTGCGCTTTCTCGGCCATCCCACAGGCTGGATCGATGCGCTGCTGCTCGAGAGCATCGGCCAGGCGATTCGCGGTGCGGCCTTCGCCATTCCTGGCTCGCTGGGCGTGCAAGAGGGCGGTTATCTGCTGCTCGCGCCGCTCGTCGGCCTGCCGCCCGAGGCGGCGCTCGCGCTCTCGCTTGCCAAGCGCGCGCGAGAAATCCTGCTCGGCTTGCCGGGCCTTCTGTATCTGCATTTCAGCGAACGTAGCTGGCAACGCCGACGCGCCTTGCGCGTCTCCGCTGTCGAAGTCGCCGATTGACCTTTTTCTTCCAAGGAACGTTTGCGCATGCGCGCCATCATTCTCGCGGCAGGCCTCGGCCTGCGCCTTCAGCAACCCGCTGGAGAACAGTTTCCGAAATGTCTGCTGCAGTTCGAGGGCGTGACGCTGCTCGAACGCCATCTGCAATTCCTGGAAGAGGCGGGTGTCACGGAGGTCGTGCTCGCGCTCGGTTTCCAGCCTGAGCTGGTCGAGGCCGAACTCAAGCGCATCGGCTGGCCGCACAAGGTCGAGGTCGTGATGAATCCGCGCTTCGACCTGGGCAGCGTGCTCACGGTACATCGCACGGCAGAGGCGCTTACGCGCGGCGGCGATGTGCTGCTCATGGACGCCGACGTGCTCTACGACGAGCGCGTGTTCGCACCGCTCGTGGCGGGCGAGGCGCCTGCCAACCGTCTCTTGATCGACCGCGACTTCGAAGCCGGCGACGAGCCCGTGAAGCTGTGTCTGCGCGACGGCGTGCCCGTCGAACTGCGCAAGCAGCTGGCGGTCGGTCTGAAATACGACACGATCGGCGAGTCGGTGGGATTCTTCCGCCTGAACGAAGCGACGGCGCGCCGCTTTGCGCAGATCGTCGAAGGCTATGTCGATACGGGCCGCGCGAACCTGCCGCACGAAGAAGCGCTGCGCGACCTGCTGCTCGAACGCGGCAGCGAGTTCGAAACCGCGGACGTCACCGGCGCGCCGTGGATCGAGATCGACTTTCCCAACGACGTCACGCGCGCCGCGCAGCAGGTGCTGCCGCAACTGCGTCCCGTGGTGAGCCGCGTGAAGCAGGCCGCTATCTAAAGCGCATCTGCGCGGATTGCCCGACGCAGATTGCTCGAATCAGGCCGCGAGGTCTGTCTCCGCATGATGGCGGAGGCGGGCTTCGCGGCTTTTATTTTTTGCGCGCGCGTTTGCTGCGTGGCGCACACGCAAAGGGCGCCGCTTCATCTGTTGCCGGGTTCCCGTTTTCCGCAACAAGGGCGATAATGGCAGCTTTACGCCATCAGCCACGCTGATCGTCGTTCCTGCCCATGCCATTAGCCCTCGGCACATTCATCGTTCCGCTCATTGTCGCGTGCTCGATGTTCATGGAGAACGTGGACGGGACGGTCATCGTCACCGCGCTCCCCGCACTGGCCCGCGATCTCGGCCAGGACCCCATCACACTCAAGCTGGCCGTCACGAGCTACGTGATCGGCCTTGGCGTGTTCATCCCGATCTGCGGCTGGGTGGCCGATCGCTTCGGCTCGCGCAATGTGTTTCGCACTGCCATCGGCATCTTCATGGCAGGGTCGCTGTTGTGCGCGGCTTCGCGCTCGCTCGAGATGTTCGTGGCCGCCCGCTTCGTGCAGGGTATCGGCGGCGCGATGATGGTGCCGGTGGGCCGGATCATCATTTTCCGCTCGCTGCCCAAATCGGACTTCATTCGCGCGGTCAACTATCTCACGGTGCCCGCGCTGCTTGGCCCGGTCGTGGGGCCGCCGCTCGGCGGGTTCATCACCACGTATCTGCACTGGCGGCTGATTTTCTTCATCAACATTCCGATTGGCGTGCTCGGCATCTGGCTCGCGAACCGGCATATCGAGAACATGCACGAGGAGCATCCTGGGCGGCTCGACTGGGTCGGCTTCGTGCTCTCTGCGGGTGGGGCGTCGCTGTTCATGCTCGGCCTCTCGCTCGTGGGCGGCGAGATCGTGGCCACCGGCACCGCGGTGACGATGTGCGTGATCGGCGCGTTGCTGCTGGTGACCTATTGGTTGTATGCGCAACGTGTCGAGCGACCCGTGCTCGATCTGAAATTTCTGCGCATCCCCACCTTCAATGCGAGCGTGGCGGGCGGGTCGCTGTTTCGCATCGGGCTCGGCGCCGTGCCATTTTTGTTACCGCTCACGCTGCAGGAAGGGCTCGGCATGACGGCGTTCGCTTCAGGCGCCATCACTTGCGCTTCGGCGTTCGGCTCGATCTTCATGAAGGCGATCGTCTCGCGCGTGCTCGGGCGCTTTGGCTTTCGCCGCACGCTGATGGTCAACGCGGTCCTCGCGGGCACGGCCATCGCGATATGCGGCTCGTTTTCGCCGGGCATGCCCGTGTGGCTCATCTGGGTCATCGTGCTCGCGGGCGGGATCTTTCCTTCGCTGCAATTCACCGGCCTCAATTCGCTCGCCTACGCCGATATTCCGACGCGCGACATCGGCCGCGCCACGAGCGTGGCAAGCGTGATCCAGCAGGTGTCGCTCGGCCTCGGCGTGACGATCGCGGGCCTCGTGCTGCAGATCTCGCACCGGGTGCAAGGGCATTCGGCCATTGTCTGGTCCGATTTCTGGCCCGCGTTTCTCGTGGTCGGGCTCTTTTCGGCAGCGTCCATTCCGGTGACGATGCGTTTGCCCGCGAATGCGGGCGACGAAATTGCGCGCGGCCGGCGCGGCGAGGCCTGATCCAGTCCAGAACGGACGCCGTCTTGCACGGCAGCGGAATCAGCGGATCGCCGGATCGCAATCGTTTTCCTGGCGTGCTATAAGGCCAAGGCAGGTTTCTGGTAGGCCAACAAACCGAATCATGGGGTGAACTCGATGAAGCTGGTTGAAAAAACGAAAATTTCCGCTGCCGCTCTCGCACTGCTTTCGCTATCCGCCTTGTCCACGGGCTTCCTCGAAGCCACGCCGGCCTTTGCGAAGGATACGCAGCAACGCCCTGCGGTCCTCAATGCATCCGCCGTGGCCGTTGCCGACAAGTACGCGGCCGACGCCGCCGAGCAGATCCTCAAGGAGGGCGGTAACGCCGTCGACGCGGCGGTCGCCATCGCCTTCTCGCTCGCCGTGACGTACCCCGAAGCCGGCAACATCGGCGGCGGCGGGTTCATGACGCTCTACGTGAACGGCAAGCCGTACTTTCTCGACTATCGCGAACGCGCGCCGCTCGCCGCCACGCGCACGATGTACCTCGACGACAAGGGCAACGTGATCCCGGGCAAGAGCCTTTACGGCTACGACGCCGTGGGCGTGCCGGGGACGGTCGAGGGCATGTGGGAGGCGCAGAAGCGCTTCGGCAGGCTGCAATGGAAGCAGGTGCTCGCGCCGGCGATCAAATATGCGCGCGACGGCTTCGTCGTGGACGAGCAGCTCGCGAAGCGCCGTGAGGCCGCGGAAAAGGACTTCGCCGGCAAGACCAATTTCGACGACTACTTCGGCAACCTGAAGGAGGGCGTCACATTCAAGCAGCCCGATCTCGCCAATGTGCTTACGCGCATTGCGAACCAGGGCGCGAAGGACTTCTATGACGGCAAGACCGCGGATCTGATCGCCGCTTCGATGAAGGGTCACGGCCTCATCACGAAGCGCGACCTGCAGGAGTACAAGGCAGTGTGGCGCCAGCCCGTGGAGGCGAAGTGGAACGGCTACGAGATCATCACTGCGCCGCCCCCGAGCTCGGGTGGCGTGGGCCTCGTGCAACTGCTCAAGATGAAGTCGATGCTGGCGCCGCAATTCAAGGATGTGCAGCTCAATTCGCCGCAGTACATCCATCTGATCGCGGAGATCGAGAAGCGCGTGTTCGCGGATCGCGCGCAATATCTCGGTGACCCCGACTTCTACAAGGTGCCGGTCGCGCAGCTCACCGACGACGCGTACCTCGCGAAGCGCGCTGCCGAAGTCGACCCCGACAAGCCATCCGACACCAAGAGCGTACAACCGGGCCTCGGCACCTCGATGCCTGAGAAGGCGGAGACGACGCACTTCTCGGTGGTCGACAAGTGGGGCAACGCCGTTTCGAACACGTACACGGTCAATGGCTACTTCGGTTCGGGCGTGGTCGTGCCGGGCGCCGGCATCGTGCTCAACGACGAGATGGACGATTTCGCGTCCAAGCCCGGCGTGCCTAACATGTTCGGCGTGGTGGGCAGCGACGCGAACGCGATTGCGCCGAAGAAGCGTCCGCTTTCGTCGATGACGCCGACCATCCTCACGAAGGACGGCAAGGTGGCGCTCGTGATCGGTACGCCGGGTGGCTCGCGCATCTTCACGTCGGTGTTCCAGGTCATCAACAACAACTACGACTTCGACATGCCGTTGAAGGACGCGGTGGCGGCGATGCGCTTCCACCACCAGTTGTTGCCGCCCAACACGATTTTCTGGGAGCCGTATGCGCCGATCGACGGCGAACTCGCCAGGCAGGTCGAGGCGAAGGGCTACGTGCTGAAGGCGCAGGACTTCAACGGCGACATCCAGGCGATCCGTATCAACGGCGATACGCCCGACGCGGTTTCCGATCCGCGCGGCCGTGGCGTCTCGCGTCTGATCCAGTAAAAACCGCGACGCCGATGCGAAACGATGCGCTGCGCATGAAAGCAAACCATTTCGCATCGGCAAGCTGGCATGAGGCGGCAAAAGTTTGCATGACGTGAGCGTTTGTCCTCAAATCTGGGGATGCCGCTCCGTAATTCATCGCGTACTATGCAACCTCCGGCGGAAGACAGCCCTTTGCCGGCGTGTGTTTTTCTTGGGGCGGCATTTGCCGCCCCATTTTCTTTTCGGCATGCACGCTTCACGCTTCACAGTCGCACTGCATATTGAATACGTCAGGCGAGAACATTAAGCTCTGATGTTTGCGTCGCCGCGCAAGCGGGGCGCGCGCCCACTTCTCATCGCACCCGAGCATGGACCTGACGAGCCGCGAACTCGCGTTGATCGCCGACGTCTTCAAGCTGCTGGCCGACCATATCTTGCCCGAGGGTGCCTTGCGTCTCGAAGTGGGGCGGCGCCTGCTCGAACTGCTGCGCGCCGACGGCCTGCATGCGGGCGCGGACCTGTTCGTCTGGTCGGGCGAAGAGTATCTCGATCATCTGCGCATCGGGCGCGGCAAGCGGCGCGAGCATCTTTCCGATCGGGAGCTGGCGCTGTTCGATCTGGTGCGCCCGGCTTTCATCGCCGCGCTGGCGCGCTCGCGCGCGCAGACGGGCCACGTTCAGCCGCCGCCAGCCGACCCATCCACTGCGGATAACGAAGCGATCAACCGCTTGACGCGGCGCGAGCGCGACGTGGTCGCGCTCGTGGTGGAAGGGCTGCTCGACAAGGAGATCGCCGAGCGGCTAGGCATTTCCTATACGACCGTGCGCACCCATCTCGATCGTTCGTTTCAGAAACTCGGCGTCAGCAACCGCTCGCGCCTCGCGCGACTCGTGCAGTCGACGCAGCGCTGAGGCGTGCCGCGCTTCCCCTTATTCCGGCACGGCTGCCGAAACGTTCTTGCCTGCGGCGTCGATCAACCCGAGGCAGGTTTGCGCGTTGCCGATCCGCTCGATCGCGAGCAGCGCGAAGCGCGCAAGAAAGAGCGGGCCGTTGACTTCGCCCAGATTGGTCATGGTCTTGCACAGCTGCGTGTAGACGGTGTCGAGTTCGCTGTCGGTCATGGCTTTCTCTATCTGTACTTGATTCCGCCAGCGCTCAGGCGCACAGCGCATGGTCAAGGGCGGCGAGCGCCTGCGTGGCGACTGTGCCGGCTTCGGCGTGCCAGCGGCCGAGCACGTGGCCGTCCGGGCGCACGAGGTAGAGCGTGCCGGGCTTGGCGCCGTACATCGGGAACAGGCGTCCCGTTCGGTCCCAGCCGCTGCGGCGTGATGCGTCGTCGGGCTGGCGCTGTGCGAGCGGCACCAGCGCGAACGGCAGCGCGCGGGCGGCCAGCGTCGTTTCGAGCGCGGCGATCGGGGCGGGCGTCGCGCCATCCTCGCTGAAGTAGAACGCCGTAAAGCATGGCGCGATCAAGTCGGTCATGTGCCCTTCACGCACGCCAGCCTGATCGACGATCGTGAGCGGGCATTCGGGCAGCACCGTGCCCGGCACCGGACCGCTCGCGAATGCGTCGGAGGCCGCGTTGAGCGGCGAGGCCGCGTAGGCGATGGCCGAAGTCTGGCGCGGATTGATCAGCGAGCGCACGGCGGCGTGCTCGCGCGCGAGGCTCAGCACGGCGGTGCGCATCAGGTCGAAGGCGAACGACGGCGGCGCCATGAATTCCGTGCTCTTCGTGCCATAGCTCAGGTTTTCGTGCGCGGCGTAGACGCGCTCATCGGAGTAGCTGTCGAGTAACGCGTCGCTCGCGAGCCCCTTCACGACATACGCGAGTTTCCACGCCAGGTTGTCGGCGTCGTCGATGCCGGAGTTCGCGCCGCGTACGCCGAAGATCGGCACGAGATGCGCCGCGTCGCCCGCGAACAGCACGCGGCCGTGGCGATAGCGCTCGAGCGTGAGCGCGTTGGCCTTGTAGATCGTGATCCAGACCGGCGACCACGATGCCTTCTCGCCCATCATGTCGAGCAGGCTCTGCACGCGCGGCATGACGTTTTCGGGCTTGATCGCTTCGTCGGCGTCCTCGCCGTCGCGCAGCTGATAGTCGATGCGCCAGACGTTGTCGGGCTGCTTGTGGACGAGCACGGTCGAGCCGGGATTCGACGCCGGGTCGAAATACGCGAGCCGTTCCGTCGGCCGCGCGCTGTCGAGCAGGATGTCGACGATCACATAGCGGCCCTCATAGCTCGTGCCCTGAAGCTTCAGGCCGAGCGACTCGCGCACCGTGCTGCGGCCGCCGTCCGCGGCGATGAGCCAGTCGGTCTGCGCGGTGTAATCGCCTGCGGGCGTGGAGAGCGAGAGCATGGCGCCATGCGCGTCTTCGTGCAGGGCCGTCACCTTCGTGCACCAGCGAATGTCGATGAGATCGGCGTGCCGCTCCGCTGCGTCGAGCAGGAACTGCTCGATGTGGTACTGCGCGAGGTTGACCATCGGCGGAAGCTTCTGGTTTTCGTCCTGCGGCATCGTGAAGTGCAGCACTTCGTCGTTGCGATAGAAGCTGCGCCCACCGGTCCACGGCAGACCTTTGGCGAGAAAGCCGTCGAGCGCGCCGAGGCGCTCGATGATTTCGAGGCTGCGGCGCGAGATGCAGATCGCGCGGCTGCCGTAGCAGACCGATGCGTCGGCTTCGATCAGCACCGAGCGCACGCCGTGCTTCGCGAGGCCGAGCGCGATGGCGAGCCCCACTGGACCGCCGCCGACGATCGTCACGGCGTGGCGTTGCGCTTCACGGCCGCCTTCGAGTTCGGGCAGGCGGGCGGCGTACTGCCTGGCCTCGAACGGATAGGGTTTGAATCCGGCGCTCATGGGGATTGCGTCTCCGATACGTAAGTCTTGTGCTTGCCGGCATGCCCCGAGCGGGGCGCTGGCGATGAAGGCAGTATGGAGCGCGAGGCGCGGCCCGCTGTCCTCAATTTGGGTACAGGGGGCTTACGGGGGGATATTTTGCGCAGTGGTTTTGTGCGCGCGCTTGCGGCGGTGTTTAACCGTGATCCGTCGCGAGACAAAGCGCAAACAGCTGCCGCTGGCTCGAAATGCCCAGCCGCTGATACGCGCGTTTCTGATACGTCACCACACTGCTGGGCTTCACGCCCATGCACTCGGCAATTTCAACCGCGCTACGCCCTTCGAGCACCCCGCGCAGGGCATCGAGTTCGCGTTTGGAGAGCGTGGGGCAGAGCCCGCGCAGGCGCGCGAGCATCATCTGAGGAATGCCGAGCTGGCTCTGGCCGCGAATCGTGTAGTGATGCCGGGCCGACTCGCCGATCAGCGGCGCGAGCGATTCGACCAGTTCCACTTCGCCCGGCTGAAAATTGCCGGCGTCGCTTTCGCGGTACAGGTTCACGGAGAGCCAGATGTCGGCGGCGGGCTGCAGCAGCAGCGAGAGCCGGTCGGATACGTTGGGCGTGGCGTAACACGCGGTGCGATAACCATCGTGCGCGATGTCCGCGCTGCTTTGCCAGTGCAGCACCAGCGACGAGCCGGGCTTGTCGGCCGAGGCGCCGGAAACGATCTGCTGATTGCCGTCGAGCGCGTAGAAGAGGCGCGCGTAGGTGTCGGCGACGTCGCGCAAAAAGCGCCCGCCGCGATGATCGGCCACGGAAACCGTGCGCGGCCGGTTGCCGAATTCGTAGGCGAACACGGTGCACTGCGTGACCGACGTCGCCGGGCCGAGCATGTTCAGCACTTCGGCGGCGAGTGCGTTGGCGTCGTCGCGGCCGATGGCCGAAACGAGGCTGGTGACGCGCGAGAGGTCTAACTGACCTGCCTGCCTCGGTCGATCGAGATGCCAGTAACGCATGTGTCTTGACGGAAAACGGCTGGAAAAAGCAACTTTTACGAGATTAGCACCGTTTCGCATCGCCGCGAAAGCGCCGGCAGCGGGGCCGGATCGCCCGCCCGATGCCGCCGCGAAGCCTGCGTCAACGAGAGCAAGGAATGGCACGTTGGGGTAATCTCCACCCTCGGCCGGCGCGGTATGCGCGCCACGTTTCCTTACCTGAATATCCCTGCGCGCAGGTTATCTCGAAATGTTGACGCTCCCCACCGCGATTCCACCCGATTTCGGCGCCGGAGCGGTCTTTCTCAGCGTACTCGTCACGCAACTGGGCGTGCCCGTCCCGGCCGCGCCGGTGTTGATTCTCGCGGGCACGATGGCGGCGAGCGGCGAGACGTCCTACGGGAGCCTGCTGGCAGCGGCCGTGATCGCGACGCTGCTCGCGGATTCGCTGTGGTTCGCCGCAGGCCGCAAGCGCGGGCGGCGTCTGCTCAATGGGCTCGTGCGTTTTTCGCTGTCGCTGGACACGACGATCCGCATCGCGCGCAACGTATTCGAGCGCTACGGCGCGCCCATTCTCGCGGTGGCGAAGTTCGTTCCGGGGCTCGGCCTGATTTCCGCGCCGCTGCTCGGCACGACGACGGTGGCGGTTCACGTCTTCCTGCTGTGGGACACGGTCGGCGCGGCGTTGTGGGCGGGCACCTGGCTGCTCGGCGGCGCGGCGCTGCATGCGGAAATCGTGCGATTCGCGGCGTTCGTGCGCGCGAACGGCATGACGATTTTCGACGTGCTCGCCGTGGCGGGCGTGCTGTTCCTCGCCTGGCGCTGGCTGCGGCGCATGCAGTTCCGCCACTGGCTGGCGACGCACCGCATTTCGCCCGATCAGCTCGACGAGATGATGAAGTCGAGTGCACCGCCCATCGTGCTCGACGCGCGTCCGCAAGCCGTGCGTCAGAAGGAGGCTTACCGCATTCCCGGCGCGCGGCCGCTGAATCTCGAATCGAGCGAAGAACTCTCGCCCGAGCTGATCGGGCGTCCGATCGTCGTGTACTGCGTGTGCCCGAACGAGGCGACGGCCAAGCGCATCGTCGATCAGTTGCGCAACAAGCACATCTATCACGCGCGCGCGCTCAAGGGCGGGCTCGACGCGTGGGAGCGCCACGGTTATCCGGTCGAGCCGCTGTCCAACGAGTTCCACGCGGCCCATGCCCATGCCGATGAGCTCGAAGCGGGCGAGGAAGCCGAATATACCGTGCGGGCAAGTCTTTCCAAATAACGGTGGTCCTGCCGCCGCGCGTTGTCAGGCGCGCGGCGGGACCTACGCGCGCTGCCTGCGCGAGCCGCCGCCCACGTTCTGTCCCGCATCGCGCGCCATCTGCGCATAACCCCACACCGAGATCAGCGTGAGCACGCCGGCCGCGAGGAAGGCGAGCCGGAAGTCGTCGAGCGTGAACACATGGCCCGTGGTTTCGCCGTTCAGGTTCGCGGCCACGCGCAGCGCGAGCGCGCCGAACGCAATGCCAAGGCCGATCGTCATCTGCGCCGCGGCGCTCCAGAGCGTGCTGGCCGCGCTCATTTGCGGCTGCGCGACGTCGGCGTAGGCCAACGTGGCGAGGGTGGAAAACTGCATCGAGCGCGCCATGCCGTAGACGAACACGACGATCAACACGATAACGAGCGGCGTGCCGGGCGTGAGCAGGCCGCACGCGATCAACGAGACACCGGCAACGCTGACGTCGACGACGGAAACGAGCCGGAAGCCCCAGCGTTCGAGAATGCGCGTCGTGAGCGCCTTCATGCCGAGATTGCCGAGCGCGCTCGCGAGCAGCAGCAGGCCGGACTTGAACGCCGTAAGACCGAAGCCGATCTGGAACATCAGCGGCATCAGATACGGCGCCGCGCCGATGCCGATACGCGTGATCGAGCCGGTCACGATCGTGACGGAAAAGGTCGGAACCTTCAGCGTGGAAACATCGACGAGCGGGTGCGGATGGCGTTTCGCGTGCACGAACGCGACGACCCCGATCGCGACGCCTGCCGCCACGAGCGCCATTGCGCGCCACGGATTCTGGCCGACCTGGCTCGCGAGTTCCGCGCCGTAAAGGATGGCGGTCAGCGCGGCGCCGCTCAGCACGAGCCCCGCGACGTCGAGCGGCCGGCGCTGTTCGCCGCGCAGGTTCGGCACGATGGCGGCGATCGCCGCGAGCACGGCGATGCCGAACGGCACGTTCAGCAAAAAGATCCAGCGCCACGACGCGTAGGTCGTGATGAAGCCGCCGATGGGCGGTCCCACCACGGGCGCGGCGATAGCGGGCCAGGTGATCGTCGAGATCGCCTGCATGAGCTTGCTTTTCTCGGTGCTGCGCACGACGATCATGCGCCCGACCGGCACCATCATCGCGCCGCCAATGCCTTGCAGAATGCGCGCGGCCACGAACTCGTCGACGTTCTGCGAGATCCCGCACAGCACGGACGCCACCGTGAACGTGACCACGGCGCTGAAGAACACGGTGCGCGCGCCGCAGCGGTCCGCCACCCAGCCGCTGGCCGGAATGAAGATGGCGAGCGCGAGCATGTAGGCGGTCACGCCAAGACTCAGGCTATTCGGGCCGATGCCGAACGAGCGCGCCATCTGCGGCAGCGCCGTGGCGATCACGGTCGTGTCGAGGTACTCCATGAAGAACGTGGCGGCGACGAGGTACGGCAGCCAGCCGACGCCGGGGGAACGTTGTGCGGGAGCGGTCATTGCGCCTCCACGCAGCAGCGGAGAATCAATGCGATCTTGTTACGGAGCATGGGCAGGCAGCGGAGATATTGCCGATCGGTACGTTGCGGACCGGATAGTGAAGCACAAAGCCCGCGGCGAAAGGCGACAGTTTCCATCAGGCAAAAGCATCTGTACAGCCGCGCGGCGGTCCGCGGCGCGGCGAGCCGTTCGCCGTGTGACCCGCGCGGCAAGCCCGAATCGAAGCGCGTAGACTCGTCCGCTGTCGGCATCACATCGTCAACCCGTTGATTAATGGAGAGTCGGAAATGGAATACCGTTTTCTGGGTGCGTCCGGAATGAAGGTGCCGGTGCTGAGCTTAGGCACCGGCACGTTCGGCGGCAAAGGCGAGTTTTTCGAGGCCTGGGGCGCAACCGATGTCGCCGAAGCGCGCAAGCTCATCGACATTTGCCTCGACGCTGGGGTCACGATGTTCGATACGGCCGATATCTATTCGAGCGGCGCGTCGGAGTCGGTGCTCGGCGAGGCGCTTAAGGGGCGCCGCGACAAGGCGATCATCTCGACCAAGGCGACCTTCCGCTTCGACGACGAACCCAACAACGTGGGCTCATCGCGCTTCCACCTGAAGCGCGCGGTCGACGCGGCGCTCAAGCGTCTGCAGACCGACCATATCGACCTGTTCCAGTTGCATGGATTCGATGCGCGCACACCGGCCGAAGAGGTGCTGTCCACGCTCGACGAACTGGTACGCGCAGGCAAGGTTCTCTACACGGGCGTGTCGAACTTCTCGGGCTGGCACCTGATGAAGTCTCTGGCCGTGGCCGATCGCTACGGCTATCCGCGTTACGTCGCGAACCAGACGTACTATTCGCTGATCGGCCGCGACTACGAGTGGGAGCTGATGCCGCTCGGGCTCGACCAGGGTGTGGGCGCGGTGGTGTGGAGTCCGCTGGGCTGGGGACGGTTGACGGGCAAGATCCGGCGCGGCCAGCCGCTGCCGGAGAAGAGCCGTCTGCACAAGACGGCGGAGCAGGGGCCGCCGGTGCCGGACGAATACCTCTTTCGCGTACTCGACGCCATCGACGAGATCGCGCAGGAAACCGGCAAGACCGTGCCGCAGATCGCGCTGAACTGGCTGCTGCAGCGGCCGACGGTCGCGACGGTGCTGATCGGCGCGCGCGACGAGGCGCAGTTGCGCCAGAACCTCGGCGCGGTCGGCTGGAACCTCACGCCCGAGCAGGTGGCGAAGCTCGACGCCGCGAGTGCTGTGCGGCCTGTGTACCCCTACTGGCACCAGGAGGGTTTTGCCGAGCGCAACCCGTCACCGGTGTAATGAGTCGCCTCGCCCGGTGAGGCTTCATCAAGCCGCTTCGGTCTGGCGCAGGATCTGGGTCGCGCCCAGATGCAGCGCCAGCGCGAAGAACTCGCGCTCCGCGAGATTGAGGGTCTTCGCGGCGGCCATCGCGCGGTAGTGATCTTCCGGGTGCAGGAACAACTTCACTTCGACTTTCGACTGACGGTTCTGCGCGGACTCCATGGATGCTTCTCCTTCGGTAACCGGGCGCTCGGCCCGTGACGGGTGCGAAGCCCATTACCGGGCGTCCATACGCGCAAAAGCGCGCGCCGTTTGCCGCGACGTGAATAGCAGCATGAAAACGGCGATGACGCGGAGTGGGCCTTTCAAGTTCGCCTGCCGCGGCGCGTGCGCGACGGCAGGACACGCGCGCTGAACTAGCGAAGCGTGGGACGACGCAATGCGCCGGTAGTGCGATTGAAGCCGGGATGAGACAGGTGATGCGACGGCGGGGCAACGTGCTGCATAGCGACCAACCTCCGGAATTCTTCTTCTTGTGCGGCAGGGCGCCGCATGTAGTACGGGCCAGAGTGTAGTCGGGTTTTGTCCTAGGGTAAACCCCTAATTCGAAAAGAATTATTGCGCAGATTGAGAAAATCGCCCGACAAGACCTGGAAATGCGCTGTGGACGCACTTCAATTCATGCGGAATGCATAAGGGGAGTGTGAATGGGGCGGCGTGAGTCGCCGCCCCGGCGCTGGCCAGAAGTGAGCCTGGCAGTCAGCGTGAAGGCGTGGGGCGCATCAGCGCCCGGCCATTATTCCTCGACGCGCTTGCGCAGGCGCGCACGCGCTTCGCCGAGCGACAGGAACTTGCCGTGTGCTTCGTCCAGCACAGTGACCTTGCCGTGGCCGATGTCATAGACCCAGCCCTGCAGTTCGAGCTGGCCCTGGGCCACGCGCGCCGCCACGGCGGGGTGCGTGCGCAGGTGCGTGAGTTGCAGGCGGACGTTTTCTTCCACGAGCGCCTGAACGATCTGGTCGTCGTCCAGACCGCGGGTTTTGACCACGCTGCGCGCGGCTTCCGCGTTGCGTAGCCACGCGTGCACGGTGGGCATGTCGGCCGTGGCTTCCGCGCCCGAGGCGAGCCCCTTCATCGCGCCGCAATCGGTATGGCCGCACAGCACGATCTGCTTCACGTTGAGCGCGAGCACCGCGAACTCCACGACGGCGGAAACGCCGCCGAGCATTTCGCCGTACGCCGGCACGATATTGCCGATGTTGCGGCACACGAACAGATCACCGGGCTTGGCCTGCGTGATCATTTCCGGCGAAACGCGCGAGTCGGCGCAGGTGATGAAGAGCGTGTGCGGCGCCTGGCTGTGGGCGAGGCTGCGGAACAGCTCCTTGTTGCCCGGGAAAACGTGATGAGTGAATTCTTCCACGCCGTCGAGCAGGTGTAACAGGTCGCAGCCGCACGAATCGGAGTGACCGTCGTGCGAGTGGGTGTTGTCTGGCATGGATGTTTCTCTCTTTATCATGAATCGACACTATCGAATGGCAACAGCGGGAGTTTACGCTGAGCCGACCCCTTGCGGATCGGAAAACTTCGCGTCACGTTGCCCCGGCCAGCCGTTTCCCCGGTACTCAATCGTCGAACCCGCGGGATATGCCGATAAACCGGCAGAAAAGACGGCTAATTACCGGAAAGCGTGCTGCTGCGAAGGCGCTGACGCGTCGTGCGTTTCCGTTCGAAAAGAGATTTTCTCACGCCGGGTGCAATTGGCACACCCGCGGTGTCGCCGGTGATGTCGGGATCATGAGGAAGGAGGAGCCGCGACCGACCAGTCGGTCGGCGCGCTCACCACGCCATGCGCCATTGACCTGAAGATTGGCCAGGGGTGTCGGGCAACAGCGTGTCGCCGGGCGGTGTCGTGGCGTCCGAGAAGTCGGAGAGAATCTCGTCGCGCAGCCGCACGAAGCGCGGATCCGCGCGATCGCGCGGGCGCGGCAATGCCACGTCGACGATGCGACGAATGCGGCCGGGGCGCGGCGCCATCGTCACGACGCGCTCGCCCAGGTAGATCGCCTCGTCGACATCGTGCGTGACGAGGATCATCGTGATGCGTTCGCGTTCCCAGATGCGCAGCAGTTCGTTTTGCAGACGGCTGCGCGTGAGGGCGTCGAGTGCGCCGAAGGGTTCGTCGAGCAGCAGCACGCGCGGGCGATTGACGAGGCCGCGCGCGATCGCCACGCGCTGCGCCATGCCGCCCGAGAGCTGATGCGGATACGCCCGCTCGAAGCCCGTGAGGCCCACGAGTGCGATGTGCTCGGCCACCGCGTCGTGTTTTTCGCGTGCCGACAGCGGGGCGTTGCGCAGTGCCGCCAGGATGTTCTGTTCTGCCGTGAGCCAAGGAAACAGACGATGATCCTGGAACACGATGCCGCGCTCGAGCGAGGTGTCGCCAACACGTTCGCCGCGCATCATGATGGCGCCGCTATAGCCCGCGTCGAGGCCGGCGATCAGGCGCAGCAGCGTGGATTTTCCGCATCCGCTCGCGCCGAGCACGCTCACGAATTCGCCGGGGCGCACATGCAGCGTCACGTCGTCGAGCACGACGAGCGTGGACTCGCCCGTGCCGTAACGCTTGCTCACATGCAGAATGTCGAGTCCGGCGGGTTCAGTGGCGCTCATCGGCTTTTCTCCAGTTTCTGTTGATTGGTAGTCCGGATCATTGGGCGGTGATGTGCAGCCGCGCCAGCACCGTTCGCTCCACGCGCCGAGCGAGCGCATTGAGCGCCCAGCCGATCGCGCCCACGACGACGATGCCGAACAGCACGAGGTCCATGCGGAACTGCTCGCTGCCGTCGATCAGAAGATTGCCGATGCCGCTGCCCGCCACGAGCAGATACTCCGCGCCGAGCGTGGCGAGCCACGAATAGATGAGCGCGAGATAAAGGCCCGTAAAAATAGAGGGCAGCGCGGCGGGCAACAGCACGTAGCGGACAAGCTGCAGGCGCGAATAGCGCAACGCCCGCGCGAGTTCGACGTATTTGCGTGGCACGGCGTGAATGCCGTCACACGTATGGGCGGCAACCGGGAGCAGCGCCGCGAGCGAAAGGAAGACCACCTTGGCGGCGTCGCCGAGCCCGAACCATACGGAAATGAGCGGAATCCATGCGAACAGCGAGATCTGCTTGAAGGTGTCGAAGCTCGGCCCCACGACGCGTGCGGCGATGCGCGAAAGACCCAGCGCGCCGCCCAGCAGGAACCCCGCGGTCGCGCCGATGGCAAAGCCGCAGGCTTCGCGGGCAAGCGACGCCGAAAGCGCGCGGAACAATGCACCGCTTTCGATTTGTTCATAAGCGGTGCGAATCACATCGCCGGGACTCACGAGCAGGCCGCTTTTCACGAGATGCGAGGCGCTCAAGGCCCACCACAGCGCGATGGCGACGAGGGGCAGGGCGGCGCCACGTAAATCGACAGTGCGGCGCGGCCTCGCTTCGGTGGCAGCGTCACAGGCGCAATCGGGACGCGCGGATGCTCGTGCAAGCGATATCTTCATGGCGAATTCTCCCTTGTCCTCAATGGCGGCAGTTATTCATCGTCAGCGTCAGCCGCGAAACGCCGAAGGCGTGCCGCGCCGCAAACGTCGCTCGAGCACATCGAGCAGACGATTGATGACGAGGCCGACCGCGCCCACCACGACCACTGACGCCATCACGAGATCGAGCTGAAAGAGCTGGCGGCCATACACGATCAGGTAGCCGAGGCCTTCCGAGGACGCCACGAGTTCGACGACGACGAGCGCGAGCCACGCCTTCGTGAAGGCCAGGCGCACGCCGGTGGCGAGCGTCGGAATCGCCGCGGGCAGCACGAGCCTCACGATGCGTTGCCAGCGGGTATAGGCGAACACGCGCGCGACTTCATCGAGTGCAGCGGGTGTTTGCCGAAAGCCCTGCATGGTGCTGAGCGTGACGGGCACGAGCGCCGCGTGAGCGATGAGCAAATACTTGAGCGGCTCGCCCACGCCGACGAGCAACAGCAGAAACGGCAGCCAGCCGAGCACGGGAATCTGCACGATCGCGTTGAAGCTGGGCAGCACCCACGCTTCGAGTGTGCGGGAGAGCCCGAGCGCACCACCGATCAGGAACCCGAGCGCAGTGCCGCCGGCGAAGCCCAGCAGCACGCGTTGCAGGCTGATCAGCGTATTGCGCGCAAGCTCGCCACTCTGGGCGAGGTCGACGAAGGTTTCATAAACGCGCTGCGGCGCTGGCAGGATTTGCGGCGCGATCCAGCCACGCGCGCAGCCGACGCTCCACAGCAGATACAGCATCGCAGGCAGCAGCCAGGGCGCGAGATGCCAGGTGCATGCGCGCAGTACGCTGCGCCAGCGCACGTGCGCGCTCGTCGTGTCGAAACGTGGTGTTGCTGCACGCGGCGCGTCCGAAGCAATCGTGATCGCGGTTTCCGTCATGATGCGGCTCCTCTCGCGTGCTCAGCCCAGCGGCTTGCCGGCGGCGTCGTAGCGGGTCCAGTAGTGTTCGAGCTTTTGCGCACGCAGCGCGTTGTCGAGATAGCGCGGCTCGAACCACGAATCGACGTCCACGGGCTGGCGGATCAGCTTCAGGCGCAACGCGTCCTGCGCAACGGCTTTGTAGCGCGCCACGATGAACGGATCGATCAGCGGCGAATTGCGGTACTTCAGCGGCTGGTCGCCGAATTCGGCTTGCCAGGACGAATAGCTCACGCCGCTCTTCGCCCAGAGCTTGAAGAGCGCGTCGCGGTTTGCTTCATCGGACGACCATTGCGCCGCCTGCACGAAGACATTGACCACGCGTTGCACGATGTCGGGGTGTGCCTTCTCGAAGCCGTCGAGCACGAGCAGATGCGCCTGGCGCGTCAATTGCGGGCCGTCATGCTGCGATTCGTAGACGATGCGAACGAGCCCCTGATCGCGCAGCCGGTAAAGGTGATAGTCGTTCACCGAGGCGTCGATGCCTTTCGATGCGAGCGCCGCGAGCGAACTTGCGTTGTCGAGGTTGATCACCCGTAGCGCGCGCTCGTCGAGCTGGTTCTCCGCGAGCGCGTTGTCGGCCACGAGTTGCAGATTCGTGCCGCGAAAAATGGCGACGCGCCGGTCCTTGAGGTCCTTGATCGATTTGATGTCGGAATCGGCGGGCACACCCACTTTCACGCCGGAGCGCACGCCCGACTCCAGCAGGATGCGGGTCTTGAGGCCGTTGGCGCGCGCGAGCACCGAGGGCAGGTCGCCTTGATACGCGAAGTCGAGTGCATTGTTGGCAATGGCCTCGTTCACTGCCGGACCCGCGCCTTTGAAGAAGAGCCACTCGACCTTGATGCCGTCGGCGGCGAATTCCTTTTCGAGCAACTGCTGGCCGCGCACTGTGGCAGCGGTCGAACCGCCGAAAGTGGGCGGGTCGCCCGCGCCTTGCTGCGCGACGCCGATGCGGATCACGGCGGGCTTCTCGGCCGCAGCATGCAGGGAGACGAACGAAAGCGCAGCAAAAATCAGAAACTGCGGCAGGTACTGCAATACGCGATGTGAACGCATGGGCAGGTCGGATCTGGGTGACGAAACGGGGTGCGCGGACTGGCGAGCTTGCTTCGCTGTCGTTGCCGTTGGGTCATTCTTTTCCGGGTTTGCCGATGAGGACAACCAATGATTCGAGATTTGCATTTCTCGACAAAGGCGCTGCGCTTTTCGGGGAAGGTGAACGGCAGGGCGCATTCATGGTAGTGGAACGTGGCCCGTGCAGTAGGAAGAAATCGTGCTATCGATGTGAGCAGAAGCGCAAAGCAGCACCGCGCGTCGGGGCGCGGTGCGGTGTGTGAAAGCGCGCCTTAAGGTGTTTCGACCGCGTGGCGCGGTGCAGCGGCACGCCGCGACGGCATGAAGTACCACACGGCGCAGAGTACTTGCAGACCGACGAGTACGGCCCACACGGTCTGATGCGCGACCGCGGGGTAGTGGCCGTCGAGTGCGGGCCAGTGTGCGAGCGCGGCGCCGATCGCGATCTGCAGCAGGAAGATGCCGATGAAGATGACGAGCGTGAACGTGGTGTTCACGCGGCCGATCAGACGCGGCGGGAAATATTCGGCGAGCACGGCATACGTGAGGATGCCGGTGCCCCCGAACGCGCCGTAAGCCGCCCAAAGCAGCGACGCGGGAAGCGGCACGCGCGCCGCGAGCAAGGCTTGCACGAGCACGAACACAAGCATCGTGACGCCGGAAAAGAGCTGGACGCTCACGCCGCGCCGCTCGAAGCTGCGCGCGAGCGCGCCAAAGCCGATGTTGCCGACAATGAAAGCGCCGCCCAGCACGGAAACGAGCGAGGCCGCGCGCGCGCCGACATCGGCGGTGCCGGCCGGCACGACGTCGCGCAGAAACGCGCCGACCCACAACGACTGCATGGCGTAAAACACGGCCTGGGTGAGGCCCGAGAACGTTGCGGTCTTCCAGAATGCATGGCTGCACAGGATATGCGCGGTGCCCTTGAACTGCTCGAGCACGCTCGCCTGGTGGTGGGTGTCGCGCGTACGCGGCCCGCCAATCCAGATGATGGCGGCCACGAGCACCGTCAGCACCGCGAGCCCGATGCTCACCGCGCGCCAGGGCGCGATCGAGAGCAGCCACGAGAGCGGGGCGCCCACGGCCACGCCGCCCAGGCCGCCCACGGCCATCACGAGGCCGTTCACGAGCGTGAGCTGCGCCACGGGAAAGTGCTGCGCGGTGGCTTTGAACGCGCCGCCGAGGCACACCGACACGCCCACGCCGATCAGCAGCCGGCCCACCATCATTGCGGCCATGTTGTGCGAGACGCCGAAGATCAACGCACCCGCCGCCGCCACGAGCATGACGCACGCGGTGACGCGGCGCGGGCCGTAATGGTCGAGCAGCACGCCGCCCGGAATTTGCGCGCCCGCGAAGCCGAGGAAATAAAGGCTCGTGAGCGTGCCGAGATCGGTCGCCGTGAAGCCCATTTCACGCGAGAGAAACGGCGCGAAGCCGAGATTGACGCCGCGAAACAGATACGAAATGAAGTAGCCGAGCGCGAATACGGCGAATACGCGCAGTCTGAGTGAGGTCATGTTGGGGGCGAAAGCGGATTGAATGCCTGGCTGTCGATTATTGGCGATTGCCGTTTGGGAGGCCAGCGAGAGATTTCAGACGGCATTGTGAGTAGAATTTGACGTCATGGCCCGACCTCTCCCTCCTTTGCAGGCGCTGCGCGCCCTTGAAGCCGCTGCGCGGCGCCGCAGTTTCAGCCGTGCCGCGGAAGAATTACATTTGACGCACAGCGCCGTGAGCCATCACCTGCGCGCGCTCGAAACGGAACTGGGCGTCGAGCTGTTCCGCCGCGCGGGCAGCCGCATGATCCCCACGGCGGCGGGCGCGCAGCTGGCCGAGCGCGTGCGCCGCAGTCTGGACGACCTGCGCGATGCGCTCGACGCCACGCGCCCCGGCGTGAGCGGCGTCACGCGGCTGGAACTGAGCGTAATGTCCGATTTCGCATCTGTCTGGCTGATTCCGCGCCTGGGCGACTTCTACGATCGCCACCCCATGGTCGACCTCTCGCTGCGCATGCACGCCGACGTGACGCCGCCCGACCCCTATCCTTTCGACATCGGCATCTGGCATCGGCGGGTCGACGAGCCCGGCTTCCAGATCCGCAAGCTGCTGGACGACCAGGTCGTTGCGGTATGCAGTCCGGCCTTGCTCGCACGTCATCCCGACTTTCGCATGGAAGGTCTCGCGAGCATGCCGCTCCTGCGTTTTTCGCGCCGCTCGTGGCGCGACTTCTTCGAAGCCGCGGGCGTGGCCGGCGACGAACCAGAGCGCGGACCGGTGTTCGACGACGCGGGCCTGCTGCTGCAGGCAACGGTGGCCGGGCAAGGGGTGGCTACGGCGCGCCTGCAGCTCGCACGCGGTTTCATCGAGCGCGGTGAGCTGGTGCAGTTGGGGCAGGTCCGCATTCCGGCCTCGCTCGACTATTACTTCACGTGGCGAGAAGGGCATCCGCGCGAAGCGGCGATCCAGCAGTTCTATCGATGGATAAAGGCGCAATTGGCCAATTGATACCGGCCTCTCGTATTGCGCAATGGGTATTCGGGTTAACCGCTGATCGTATTGTCAACGCTACTTGAGTGATGCGCGTTGCTGTTTGAATAAAGCGGCTCAATCCCGCTCTGGATTACGCGATTAGTCATTGTATTCATATCGCATGCACCAAAGCGGATCATGGCTGAAAGCATTGCGCCGGACGTTTAAAAACGGCAATGAAACGCCGGTGAATGGACTGTAAAGCGGGCTTTGAAGCGATTCAATTGCCGTCTAGCGCAATGGCTTCACTATTTGGACTATCAACTGTATTCGTCTGCGGAAAGCGCCAGGAAGTGTGGCGTGGAATCACAGGTTGGGCACGCTTCGTGTCAAGAATGAAATAGTTGCGGTATTGTTACTCCCCATCGCCGTTTGGCGCGTGAATGTTTTGTAGTCAATGGTGTAGTTAACGGCCCATTCCTGGGCCTGCAATAAGACTGACAACAGGAGAAACTGCATGAAGGCTATTCAGATGTTCAAGCTTGCCGCAGCCACGGCACTCGTGGCGGCCTCGTTCCAGGTCTACGCGCAGGACGCTTCGGCCCCGGCGGCCGCAGAAACCCCTGCCAGCGGTCCGACGGCCGCAGCCCAGCACAACGTCAATCAATCGAAGGCAGCATTGCGCCAGGCACGTGCAGCGAACCGCGCGCTCGGCCGCAAGGTCCGTGCGGCGCTGGCGCGTGAAAAGAACGTGAGCGTCTCCAACATCACCGTGCGTGCGAAAGACGGCGCCGTCACGCTGCAAGGCACCGTGCCCGATGCGTCGCAGATCCAGCGCGCTGGCGATGTCGCCAAGGGCGTCGAAGGCGTGACGTCGGTGCGCAACGCGCTGACCATCCGCCCGGTTGGGACCTGAGCATTGGCTAGCCGGCGCGCGCCCATCGCCCTTCGAGGTGCGGGCGGCGACGCCGGAGCGGGTGTCTTCCTTCCTGAAGGCCGCACATGCAGTCCCGTTCGTGGACTGCATGTGCGGCTTTTTAATTGCTTATCGACACTGTAAAGCGCTTTGCGCTCACGGCTCGACGTAATGCATTTCCGGCGATTCGCCCATCAGCAGCGGGCGATTGGCGTCGGCTGCTGCGCGCAGATAGTCCCAGAGCGACGTGATGCGCCGGAGCTTGCGCAAGTCCTCGCGGCTGCACAGCCAGAAGCGCCGCGTCACCACGACTTCGTCGGGCAGGATCGACACGAGGCGTGGGTCCGGTTCGGCCATGAAGCAAGGCAGGATGGCGAGCGCGCTGCCCTGCAGCGCAGCATGGTATTGCGCGATCACGCTGGTGCTGCACAGGTTTGCGCTCACGTTCGGCGCTGTGCGTTCGAGATAGAGCAGTTCGTGGCTGAACGCCAGATCGGCGACATAGCTGATGAAGGCGTGATTGCGCAGATCGGCGGGTGTGCGTATGCGCGCGTGGCGCTCGAGATAGGCCGGCGTGCCGTACAGGCGCAACCGATAGTCGCATAGCTTCGTGTAGACGTACTGTCCGCGCTCGGGGCGTTCCAGCATGATCGCGAGGTCGGCCTCGCGCTTCGAAAGGCTCACGAAATGCGGCACCGGCAAGAGGTCGATCGACATGTCGGGATGCTGGCCCGTGAAGCGCGCCAACTGCGGGGCAAGAAAGAAGCAGCCGAAACCCTCCGTCGAACCCACGCGCACATGGCCCGAGAGCGACTGCGCGCCGATCGCGAACTGCTCGCTGGCCGATTGCACCGTGGTTTCCACCGCATCCGCGTAGGCCAGCAGCCGCTGGCCTTCGGCCGTCAGCACGAAGCCGCCCGAACGCGATTTGTCGAACAGGACAGTGCCTAGCGCTGCCTCAAGCTCGCGCACCCGGCGTGCAACGGTAGTGTGGTCAACGCCCAGGCGCTTCGCGGCGCCGCTCGCACGCTGCGTGCGAGCGACTTCCAGGAAGTAGCGCAGATCGTCCCAGTTCAGTGTCTCCATGCTGCTCGTTGTGTTTTTTTGCATATCGGATGGGCTTTTTCATCTCTATGCCGTGGATATTCGAATAACTATACTCGTTGGAGAAGGCGACTGAAACAGACACGGTCGCACGACAACAAGGATGGAGACAGACGATGCAAATGCAGTCGTTTCCCGCGCGGGCGCCGCAGGCATGCACACAGGCGCGTCCGTGCTCAGCAGGACTCTCCTTTACCTCGCCCAGTTCCATTCCCGGCACGCTCGATATGTCCGCACGCATTAGCACAGCGTGCTTGCGTGCGTGCTGCGATTGAAGATTTCGCCGACTCCGCATATTTCGCTATATCCGGCCACGGCCGGCCCGTTCGAATCCATCAGGGAGAGTTCACGATGAACGCAGTGACCCAGGCATCCAACGCGCAAGTTTCCACCGTCAAGCTGCTCATCGACGGCGAGTTCGTCGAATCGAAAACGAAGGAATGGCGCGACATCGTCAATCCGGCCACGCAGGAAGTGCTCGCGCGCGTGCCGTTCGCGACCGTCGAGGAAGTGGATCGGGCCGTGAAGGCCGCGCACGCCGCGTTCGCCACGTGGAAGAACACGCCGCTCGGCGCGCGCCTGCGCATCATGCTCAAACTGCAGGCCTTGATTCGCGAGCATATGCCGCGCATCGCGCAGACGCTCACCGCCGAGCAGGGCAAGACGCTGCCCGACGCCGAGGGCGACATTTTCCGCGGCCTCGAAGTGGTCGAGCACGCCTGCTCGATCGGCACGCTGCAGCAAGGCGGCTTCGCAGAGAACGTCGCGGGCGGCGTGGACACCTATACGCTGCAGCAGCCGCTAGGCGTGTGTGCCGGCATCACGCCGTTCAACTTCCCTGCGATGATTCCGCTGTGGATGTTCCCGATGGCGATCGTCTGCGGCAATACGTTCGTGCTCAAGCCTTCGGAGCAGGACCCGCTCTCGACTATGCAGCTCGTCGAACTCGCCATCGAAGCGGGCATTCCAAAGGGCGTGCTCAACGTCGTGCACGGCGGCAAGGAAGTCGTCGACGCGATCTGCACGCACGAACTCGTGAAGGCGATTTCGTTCGTCGGCTCGACGGCCGTGGGCACGCACGTTTATCGTCTGGGCAGCGAGCACGGCAAGCGCGTGCAGTCGATGATGGGCGCGAAGAATCACGCTGTCGTGCTGCCCGATGCGAATCGCGAGCAGGCGCTCAATGCGCTGGTCGGCGCGGCGTTCGGCGCGGCCGGTCAGCGCTGCATGGCGACTTCGGTGGCCGTGTTCGTGGGCGCCGCGCAGCAATGGGTGGACGAGCTGGTGGAAAAGGCGAAGACCCTCAAGGTCAATGCGGGCCATGAGGCGAAGACCGACGTCGGACCGGTCGTTTCGCACACCGCAAAAACGCGCATTCTCGGCCTGATCGACTCGGGCGTGAAACAAGGCGCAACGCTCGCACTGGATGGCCGCGACGTGAAGGTGCCCGGCTACGAGAACGGCAACTTCGTCGGCCCCACGGTGTTCACGAACGTGAAGACCGACATGGACATCTACACGAACGAGATCTTCGGGCCGGTGCTCGTGGTGCTCACGGCGAAGACGCTCGATGAAGCGATCGCCATCGTCAATGCGAATCCGTTCGGCAACGGCGTGGGCCTCTTCACGCAGAGCGGCGCGGCGGCGCGCAAGTTCCAGAGCGAGATCGACATTGGCCAGGTCGGCATCAACATTCCGATTCCGGTGCCGGTGCCGTATTTCAGCTTCACGGGTTCGCGCGGCTCGAAGCTCGGCGACCTGGGCCCGTACGGCAAGCAGGTCGTGCAGTTCTACACGCAGACCAAGACGGTCACCGCGCGCTGGTTCGACGACGCGACCGTGAGCGACGGCGTGAACACGACGATCAGCCTGCGCTGAAGCGCTGCCCGCGATAAACATGGAGTACTGAACAATAAGGGAGAAAGGCTCATGAAAATCGGATTTGTCGGGCTGGGCCACATGGGCGCGCCGATGGCGCTCAACCTGCTCAAGGCGGGACATACGGTGACGGTGTTCGACTTGAGCGCGAGCGCGATGCAAACGCTCGCCGAGGCCGGCGCGCAGAAGGCCGCATCGGCGAAGGCGGCGGCAAGCGGCGCGGAGTGGGTCATCACGATGCTGCCCGCTGCGGCACACGTGCGAAGCGTGCTCACTGCGGAAGACGGCGTGCTGGCGGGCGTTGGGAAGGGCGTGACGATCATCGATTCGAGCACGATCGATCCCGCGAGCGTCAAGGAGTTCGCGAAGCTGGCGCAGGCGCAGGGGAACGCGTTCGTCGATGCGCCGGTGTCGGGCGGCACGGGAGGCGCGGAGGCGGGCACGCTCACCTTCATGGTGGGCGGCAGCGCCGCGCACTACGAGAGCGTGAAGCCGGTGCTCCTGGGCATGGGCAAGAACATCGTCCATTGCGGCGAGACGGGCACGGGGCAGGTGGCGAAGATCTGCAACAACCTCGTGCTGGGCGTCACGATGGCCGGGGTGGCCGAAGCGATGGCGCTGGGCGAGGCGCTCGGCATCGATCCGAAAGTGCTGGGCGGCATCATGAACACGTCCACAGGCCGTTGCTGGAGTTCGGATACGTACAACCCGTATCCGGGCGTGATCGAGACGGCGCCTTCTTCGCGCGGCTACACAGGCGGTTTCGGCACGGACCTCATGCTCAAGGACCTGGGTCTCGCCACCGACGCTGCCAAAGGTGTGCATCAGCCCGCGTACATGGGGGCGCTTGCGCAGCAACTGTATCAGGCGATGAGCAGCCACGGCGACGGCAAGCTCGACTTCTCGGCGATCATCAAGCTGTATCGCGCGGAGAAAAGTTGAGGCGCGTTGTTTCGAGTCGCGAAAGGCGCGCTGCGAAGCGCGCTTTTTTTTGACCGTACTTTTCAGGCCTTGATGCGCGCCTCGACACGCGCGAAGAGCCGCTTGAACCAGACACGGAGCAGCGCGTTCGAAGGCGCGAGCGCGGTGGAGCAGGCAAGAATGCGATAGACATCGTTGCGCGTGACCTTCGAGGTCTTCGCGGGATCGAGCCAGTCGTCGTTGTCGACGAGGCGTTCGAGCGTTTCGAGGCCGATGAGAATGGGCCACAGGCAGGCGAGCCGCAGACGCACCGAAAAGCGCGGCAGCGCGAACGTATAGTCGATGGCCGCGCGGAAATGATCGAGCGAGATACGCACGAGTTCGAGCATGATCGGCCGTGCGCGCGCCGAGGCGCCGGGCTGCATCAGGTCCTGCGCGGTGAGCCCTGCCTGGGCCAGCATCGAAGCGGGCAGATAGCAGCGGCCAATGCGCAGATCCTTGCCGCAGTCCCGCAGCACGTTCACCATCTGCAACGCCTTGCCGAAGCGGATGCCGCGCGTGTACATGGTTTGTTCCAGCGAGGGCGCGAGCGTGCCGGGCAAGTGCATGTAGGTCATCTTCGTCCAGAACTCGCCTACGCAGCCCGCCACGAGATAGGTGTAGCGGTCGAGTTCGTCCCACGTGTTGAGCGCGGCCACCTGGCCCGAGCGCTCGTCGGGGAACGTGCGTAGATCGAATTCCATGCCTTCGGTGAGCGTCGTGACGATCCCGCGCACGGCCTGGCGGTCGGCTGGGTCGAGTTGCGCGAGCACGTCGAGCGCGCTGCCCAGCGATTCGAGCAGCAGCTTCTCGTCCGATTGCGTTTGCTGGCCCGCAACCTCGCCCGCGAGATCGGCGAGCAGGGTGTCATGGTTCGTCGCGCCGTTCACGCGCTCGCGCAGCGCGAGCAGCAGGGCGAGCCGCCGCTCGGGCGGGATCAGCGCGGTGTCGGCAATGGTGTCGGCGGCGCGCGCGAGCAGATAGGCTTCGCCCACGGGGTCGCGCATGCCGGCGGGCAGCACGCGCATCGTGAGGTAGAACGAACGGGAAACGCCTTTGAGCAACGGGCCCAACAGGAAGGCCCGGGTAGTATTCTGCATGTCGGATAGGGGCAGCGGGGGACGGATCGAACGCAGCCGCATTGTATCGTGGACGAAGGAGACTAGGCCCGTTGAGACCCGAACGCGCGTTTTACGACCTCCAGGTGCGTTTCGCGCGCACGGCGGCGCGCCTCGCGGACATCCCGCTCGCGGCGGCGTTGCTCGACTGCACGAATCTTTATGTGCGCTTCGGCGCGGGACGCACCTTCGATCGCACGCACCCGCTGTGGGCCGGCTATCTCGATGGTCTCGATGAGCACGCAAGTGTTGCTGAGCAGTGCGAGTGGACGTGGCGTTACCTGCAGCGCTGCCCAACGCATCAGGCGGCGCCTGCGGTCGACCAGACGGCTGGCTGTTTCTCTTACGCGCAGGAACCGCATGGCGGGGTGCGCCTGCATTTCAATACTCGAACCGACAACGGCATGTCGCCGCTCGATTCCCGGCAACTTGCCGAGCGGCAAGGCGAGTTGCGGACCTTGATCGACCAGTTGTGCGGGCAACTGCGCGAAAGCGGTCGCGGGTCGAGCGACGTGCTCGTCCACGGCACTTCCTGGCTGTACAACGTGCCCGCTTACCGGCGGATCTTTCCCGCGGCCTATATCGCAAGCGCGCAGCCCGTCGCCCGCCTGCGTGCGCTTTCGCTTTGGGGCCAATTTCTCGACCGTAACGGCTGCGTGCGCAACGGCGCAGCCACGATGCTGCTCGCGCGTATCGAACGCGCAGGTGCCTTCGCCGATCTCTTGTCTTGCTTTCCCTTACAGGCACTCGCGGTACAGGCGAGCGTCGAGGTGTTTGCCGATAGAAAGCGAACGTAACCGGTACGGTTACCAAAAATTCTTCAAGGTGACCGTGACAGTGTGCGAGAGAGCGGAGATCGAAAGCCGCTGCATGTACGCAGGGTATTGGCGTAGCGCGGAAATGGATGCGTGCGAAACGACCGTACAGGGCCGCAGCGCAATATTGATGAAAGTAATCCCTGTAATGCAGGGGTAACGCGCACACCGCGCCCAGCGCACTAGACTCCGCCGATGCTTTCGTAACGGAGCGACGCACATGTCCTCGTCCCCGGCTCTTGCCATTCATTCCCTGCGCGATTTCGAGCTGACTGCGGACGGCCAGTACCTGATGGTGAACGGCAATCAGCCGGATAGCGTCGCGCTGCATTGCTCGGTGATGCATGAACTGCTCGCCGCGCTTTCCAACGCGATTGGCCGCTCCGAGCGCATCCGCCACAAGACCGCGAGCATGAAATTCACCATGCCTTGCGAGGCGTGGGAGATCGGCCGCGAGTCGGGCGACGTGCAGCATCTCGTTGTGAGTTTTCGTCTGCCTGGCGGCGCCGAACTGTCGTTTCGTCTGCAGCCTGCGCAAGCCGTGCACATGACCGAGGTGCTCTCGCTCGCTACGGGGCTCGCGAAGATGCGCCTCCCTGGCCGCGCAAGCATGCAATAGGCGTGGCGCTCCGGCCTCGCCTGGCGCACTCGTTGTACACCCCGCATCCGTGGATGCCGGCCGCGCGCGTCTCGCGCCGGTCATGGCGCATTCGGCACTCTCACGACTCCTTCGTTGGCTTCACATTCGACCTCCCGCATGACGGCATCAACTACCACGGCGCGCTATGCACGCGCACTGACTCTCGCCGGCTTCGGCATCGGCGTGACCGCTGCGGCGCACGCCACCGAGCCCTTCGTGGTCCAGGACATCCGCATCGACGGGCTGACGCGCATCGAGCCGGGCACCGTGTTCGCCTATCTGCCGATCAAGCAGGGCGAGCCCTTCACCGACGACAAGGCCTCCGACGCCATTCGCGCGCTCTACGCGACGAGCCTCTTCAGCGACGTGCGCATTTCCACGCAGGGCGGTACCGTGATCGTGCAGGTGCAGGAGAGGGCCGCCATCGGCACGATCGATTTCGCGGGGATCAAGGAATTCGATAAGGATAACTTGACGAAGGCGCTCAAGTCGGTCGGGCTCGCGCCGGGCCAGAGCTACGACAAGGCGCTCGTCGACAAGGCGGAGCAGGAGCTCAAGCGCCAGTACCTCACGCGCGGCTACTATGCGGCCGAAGTCACGACGACGGTCACGCCGATCGACCGCAATCGCGTCGGGCTGCTGTTCTCCGTGGTCGAGGGGCCGAGCGCGAAGATTCGCCAGATCAATTTCATCGGCAACAACACGTTCAGCGGCGGCACGCTGCTCGATGAAATGCAGCTTTCCACGCCGAACTGGTTCTCGTGGTACACGAAGAACGACCTGTACTCGAAGGAAAAGCTCACGGGTGACCTCGACAACGTGCGCTCGTACTATCTCGATCGTGGCTATCTGGAGTTCAATATCGATTCGACGCAGGTTTCGCTGTCACCCGACAGGAAGGACATGTACCTGACGATCGGGATTCACGAGGGTGCGCCCTATACGATCTCGAGCGTCAAGATGGCCGGCAATCTGCTCGACCGCGAGGCCGAGTTGAAGAAGCTCGTGGGCGTCAAGCCGGGGCAGCGCTTTTCGGCGCAAAAGCTCAAGGACACGACCAAGGCGATCGTCGACAAGCTCGGCGAATACGGCTACGCATTCGCGACCGTGAACGCGCTGCCGGAAATCGACCAGAAGGACCACACGGTTGCGCTCACGCTGCAGGTCGACCCGAGCCGCCGCGTGTACGTACGGCGCGTGAACGTCACCGGCAACACACGCACGCGCGACGAAGTCGTGCGCCGCGAAATGCGCCAGCTCGAAAGCTCGTGGTTCGATTCGAACCGTCTCGCGCTCTCGAAGGACCGCGTCAACCGCCTTGGCTACTTCACCGACGTGGACGTGACCACGGTGCCGGTGGAAGGCACGCCGGACGAGGTGGACGTGAACGTGAAAGTGACCGAGAAGCCCACCGGCACGCTTTCGCTGGGCCTCGGCTATGGTTCGGGCGAAGGGCCGATCATCTCGGCGGGCATTTCGCAGGACAATGTGTTCGGCTCGGGCAACAGCCTCTCGCTAAACGTGAATACGGCCACGACATACCGTACGCTCTCGGTCACGCAGGTCGATCCGTATTTCACGGTGGACGGCATCAAACGCATTACTGACGTCTACTACCGCACGACCGAGCCGCTTTACTACTCGAGCACGAACGACACGAGCTTTCGCATCATTTCCTATGGAGCGGACATGAAGTTCGGCATTCCGTTCTCCGAGACCGACATGGTGTATTTCGGCCTCGGCGTCGAGCAGGACCGCCTCGATGTCGATGCCAACACGCCGCAGACCTATAAGGACTACGTGAACGATTTTGGCCGCGTCTCGAACACGGTGCCGCTTACCGTGGGCTGGTCGCGCGACAACCGCGACAGCGCGCTGGTGCCGAGCCGCGGCTACTACGCGCAGGCCAATGCCGAATACGGCACGCCGGCGGGCACGCAGTACTACAAGGGCGATGCGCAAATGCAGTATTACTACTCATTTGCGCGCGGCTTCGTGCTGGGGTTGAACTTCCAGGGTGGCTACGGCAATGGCTTGGGTGGCAAGCCGTATCCGATCTTCAAGAACTACTACGCGGGCGGTATCGGTTCGGTGCGCGGCTATGAGTCGGGTTCGCTCGGGCCGCGCGACACTACGACGAACGATCCGATTGGCGGCTCGAAGATGGTGGTGGGGAATATCGAGTTGACGTTTCCGCTGCCGGGCACGGGGTATGACCGCACGCTGCGTGTATTCACTTTCGTGGATGGCGGTAATGTGTGGGGTACCGAAGGCAGCAGCACCGGGGCGAACGGCTTGCGTTACAGCTATGGCGCGGGGCTTGAATGGATCTCGCCGATCGGGCCGCTCAAGCTTGATCTGGGGTTCCCGATCGTCAGGCACGCCGGTGATCAGTATCAGAAGTTTCAGTTTCAGATTGGGACTTCGTTCTGAGTTTTTTTTGCGGCTTTGGCCTTTCCTTGTTTTCGTGGCGGTATGCAGGCGTTGCCCCTGTGCGGGGCGGCACCTACTTTCTTTGCGGCGG
>NZ_JBMIQH010000033.1:0-87336 GCF_056155635.1 Paraburkholderia sp. BR10141
AGCAGTTCGATCGAGCGGGGATCGACGAAGACCTGCGCGCGTGCACGGATCGAGGCTGATGCCCAGCAGACGCGGCGTGCCGCCCTAAGAATGCTGACGCGGCACCACACCCAGCCATGCAGCAAGTTCGCGGCCGCTGCGAAAAGATCCGGCGTTGCCGATCGAGGCTGCGAGGGCCGACGCGGTAAGTGGCCCGATCCCGGGTATTGTTTCGAGAAGCCGACCGGGCGCATCCGTGCGATGGATCGCGCGGATACGACCTTTGAGCTCAGCCACCTTGCTGCCAAGTTCGCGCAAGTGCTCGACGAGCATTTGGATTAACGCCCGGAACGGCTGAGAATGTCCATCATCACGTGTGGAAGGAGCGGCCATGGCCCGTTGGCCACGCAGTTGGATACCCTGTGACAGCACGATGCCGAATTCGCCAAGAAGCCCGCGTATTTGGTTGGCAAGTGCTGTGCGTGATTTGACTAGGCCGGCGCGTGCGCGATGCAGCGACAGCACTGTCTGTTGCGCCTGCGTCTTGAGCGGTACAAAGCGCATGTTTGGTCGCGTTATCGCCTCGCAGATTGCTTCGGCGTCGGCCGCGTCGGTCTTGTTGCTCTTTACGTAAGGCCGGACGAACTGCGGGGCGATCAGTCGAACGGTGTGTCCGAGCTTGGTGAGCTCACGGCCGCAGTAGTGCGACGAGGCGCACGCTTCCATGCCGATTACACACGGTTCGAGCGTAGCAAAATACCGAAGTACATTCGCGCGTCTTAGCTGTTTGCGTACAACGATTTCGCCTTGCGAATTCACTGCGTGAGCCTGCATCACGCTCTTGGCCAGATCCAGTCCAACAGTCGCTATATTCATGATGAACGCTCCTTTGCCGTGAACGTCACGACTTCTCCACTTTGGCATAAACCCCTCGCTGGGTAGCGGGGGTCGTCCATCACATCAGAGCCGACGGCTGGCCTGCCGGTAGGGCTTATCGACGCCCGGACTGCGCGAGAAGGGCTTCCACCACGTTGAAGCCGACGCAGTCGGCCGGATCCAGCCGGCGCAGCTTCGCAAGGAGCCTCAGGGCAACCGCGCGTTCGCAGCGGCGAACGCTGATAAAGGCCAGCGCCTTCAGCGTGAAGAGCCAAAAGCGTGCCGGTCCAGGAATCGTGAAATCTGTGTCGCCTGGCTGTACGGCACACCAGTCAATGTCAATTGACGCTTCCCGGGCTGCAGCTGTCAAAGCCTTGGTTGCAACTTCCTTCGCCTCGCCAAGTTCGCCCCGGTTCGCGTGAAACTTGTATAGCAGATAGTAGGGTGGCAGGCAGCGCGGGTGAGAAAGAACGGCGGTCCACAATGCAGCGGTCACATCGTCCCAGCGGCCGCCACGTGTGTCCTCGATTAAGCGCAATACGGAAGGAGGCACGGCGCCGCCAAACAGATCTGCCGACTCAATGCCAGTAAGGATATTCATTGATTTGCTCCGAAGCGATAAGCCTTCTGCACCTTCCTGTGGTAGGCGGAAGCCGAAATGACGAGGTCGTTTTCGTCTATCCGAACTTGAACTGGATTCCGTGACCACCCCTCGGATACTCCCAGGAAAGGTTGTGGTGTTCCCCGCATAGAATGCGACAACTGCCGCATTCAAGGCAACCGTCGGTAATTAGTGTCACGGCGCCGTTGTTCTCATTCCGATAACAGGAAGCGGGGCAGACGAACGTACAGCTTTTATCGCTACATTCATTAATGCAGGTTTCGGGATTTCTTATTTTGACGTGTGGCCGGCCAACGTCAACGCGGTAACGGTTTTGGAATAGCTTCTCGTCGATGTTCACAGTAAGTCTGGTCATCGGAAGGCCCTCCAGAGTTTGTATGCGTCGCCCACCAGGCCTGTTAGTGAGCGACTTTTGCGGAAGCTCGCCATGACATCCACTTTCTTTGTCTGCTTGTCCACGCCGTCGACCGTAATCATTGTCCGAGCCGCTTTAGCGACTAGATCAGGATATGTGGTGAAAAACTGCGGATTGTGATGCAAGATCTTCGGCATGTCTCGGTACTTGAACAGGTCCTTCATAACGAAACTCTTGTCGAGCGCGGCCTTGTACCCGGAGAGGGCGCTAGCCCGATAGCTGTGGCCTCCGGAGGCTTTTGCGGCTATCGCGGTCTCCGCGGCGAGACGTCCTGTCGTCATGGCAAGATTAGAACCTTCGCGATGTACGGAATTGACGAAGCCACCGGAATCGCCGACGATCATCCAGCCGTTCCCGTACACTTCCGGGATTGCATTGAAGCCCCCCTCGGGGATCAGATGCGCACAGTACTCCTTCATTTCACCGCCAGCGATGAGCGGGGCGATGGACGGATGACGTTTCATTTTTTCAAGTAACACATATGGGCTTGTACGGTTCGAGTTGTTTTTGAAGTCGCTCAGCATACAGCCGACGCCGATTGTCAGCGACTCCTTGTTAGTGTACAAGAAGCCGGTTCCAGCCATGCCATCGGTGATTCGGCCGACCATCTCAATGACGACGCCTTCGTTATCGGCAACATTAAACCGCTGGCAAATTGTTTCCTCAGGAAAAAAGAGAATCTCCTTCACAGCCAGCGCGACATTGCCCGCCTTGATTTCGCCGTGAAAACCTGCCTTACGCGCCAATGTCGAATTGACGCCGTCCGCGAGGACCACGATGTCCGCATAAACTTCACCGTGTTGGCGGTCGCATTGCACGCCGACAACCTGGTCTCCGTCCATTATCAGGCGATTCACGGTGGTCTCGCAGATCAGCAAAGCGCCTGCTTCACGTACTTTCGACGAAAACCACTTGTCGAACTGTGCCCGTATGATCGTGTAACGGTTATATGGGGGATTGTTGTAGTCTTCGCTGCGCGCGTGCGTGCCCACAAACGAGGTATCGTCGAGCATCCACAGGCGTTGCTCGATGATGTGGCGCTCGAGAGGGGCATCGTCACGGAAGTCCGGAATGATCTGTTCCAGTGCATTGGCGTAAAGGATCGCGCCCTGAACGTTTTTGCTTCCGGGATACTCGCCGCGTTCAATCTGAAGCACTTTCAGGCCGCCTTTCGCCATAACGTAGGCTGCGGCGTTGCCTGATGGTCCAGCTCCGACCACAATGGCGTCGAATTTGGGGGAGGTTATCATGTTTGTTTTCCTTACGAGTCTAGCCGCTGCGGTATCAGGTGCTGCTTAAAGGCCTGTGTTAGTTCCGGTAGTACGCGCATTGCGTCCCCCACAACGCCGTAGTGTGCGAAATCAAAAATCGGTGCGTTTGGGTCGGTGTTGATCGCGACGATGACGTCAGAGCTTTCCATTCCGACCCGATGCTGGATCGCACCAGAGATTCCCGCGGCGATATAAAGCTTGGGCCTGACAGTTTTGCCGGTCTGTCCGATCTGGCGTTCGGCTCGGACCCAACCCGCCTGAACGCATGGGCGGCTCGCGCCGACTTCGCCACCGAGCACCTGCGCCAGCTCGAATAGCAGCATGAAGTTCTCGCGATTCTTGAGTCCCTTGCCGCCGCTCACGATCACGTCCGCGTAGGCAAGGTTGATTTGATCACTTGTCTCGTCAGGGATGAAGTCAAGCAATTTGGTTACTATATTGGCCTCGATCATCCCGAGCGTTTCCTGCACGATCTCGCCACTGCGGCCTTGCTGCGCCGGCGGCATGGGCATGACTCGTGGACGCACAGTCGCCATCTGAGGGCGGGATTCGAGCGTCATGATCGTACAAAGCAGAGAGCCGCCGAAGGTCGGCCGCGTCGCAGCTAGTACACGCGAGGCGGGATCGATATTCAACTCAGTGCAGTCGGCTGTAAGGCCAGTCAGAAGCCGTGTTGCGACAGAGCCCGCGAGATCTCGGCCCATTGAAGTCGCACCGAGCAACAGTATCTCGGGGCAGTACTTGCTAGCCAGATCTGACAGGCCTTTCGTGAACGGTTCGTTGCGATAACCGCGCAACACCGGATCGTGGATGACATACGCTTTGTCCGCACCCAAGGTGAACGCCTCAGCGGCAAACTGCTCGAGTGGCTCTTCAGTACCACCGAGTACCGCGACAGCGACGTCGCTGCCGAGTTTATCGGCGAGCTTGCGAGCCTCACCGACCAGTTCCCACGATACGCTGTGCGCACGGCCACGATCGTGCTCGATGAAGACCCACACGCCCCGATAGTCTTTCATACGGTCGGGGAGTTCTACGCTGCAGCCGTTAGCGTGTGCGATCGGCTCGGCCGGTTTTTGTTTCCAAGCAACAAGCGAATTCATCCATTCCTCTCCGTGAGCCGCAGGTCCATCTCTAGCGTCGGATGGCGAGTAAAGATCTTACGCACAAGTTGAGCCGCCGCGTCCTGGAGACTCGACTCGTCGAATTCGATCATCTCGGTATCTTCTGCACGCGGCGTTGCGCCGAACACCTTACGTACGACGGTAGGTGAACCCTTCAGCCCGATCTTGCTGGCGTCATCGATCCCGGCCTGCTGGCGGTTCCACTTGCGCACGGGGAAGCCAGCGGCATGGATTACTCTGGGCAGTGTTGCGAAACGCAGATCGTTCGTGTTCTCAAGCATCGTGACAAGGCACGGCAACGCAGTCTCGAGTACCTGAACGCCCCCTTCAGCACGGCGTTCGGCCATGATCGTGCGTCTGCCGAGGTCGATCTCGAGGATTCTCGACACGTAGGTAAGCAGTTGGATGTCCATGCGCGTCGCGATGCCCGGGCCGACTTGGGCTGTATCACCGTCGATCGTTTGTTTGCCTGCAAAGATCATATCCACTGAGCGTTCACTCGCGATCTGGCGGATCGCGGCGGCCAACGCATAAGAAGTGGCGAGGGTGTCGGCGCCGGCGAACGACCGGTCGGTGATGAGCACGGCGTCGTCTGCACCGTAGCTGATGCATCTACGCAGTGCGTCCTCGGCCTGTGGTGGTCCCATAGAAAGTATCGTGACCCATGCGTCGAAGCGGTCTTTTAGCCGTAACGCTTCTTCTAGCGAGAAGAGATCGTAAGGATTGACGATTGCCGGCACGCCTTGCCGCATGATGGTGTTGGTCACAGGGTGAACCCGAATCTGGGCAGAATCCGGTACTTGCTTGATGCAAACGACAATATGCATTGAGATTCTCCTAATCAGACGCCGCTGGGTGCCGACTGCGACGCGCACAGGCTTTTCAGGAAGACGACATGGCGGTCGGCGGCCTTCTAAAGACTTTAAACACTCGTTGTTCAGGGGGCGCGGATACAACGAAGTCGTCGCAGGCCTTCCGCAGCAAGCCGTGATAGATCAGCCGTCGTGGAGGGCGGCGCGTCGTCCTGTTGTTCGATGTACCGAAAGAAACGTTTCATGATGTGCAGGCGGTTCAACTTCACTATCCTTTTGTCGAGGGCAATGCAAAAGAGACGCGGAAATCCTCCATAGATGAAAATGGACGAAGTCTCGGATAAGTCCTTCCATGGGTTTGCTCCTCCTAAGTCCGTTTCTCGCTATGAGCGGCCTCCAGGACGCTCTGACTCGCGTGCTCCGTACCTCACTCAAAAAGCGGCGGAGATCGATTGCGCTAGGCGCCTTCTTATGTCGCGTGGCGAAGGCGCGGATGTGCGGCGGCAGTAGCGGCACAAGCCGCTCCGATACCTTCAGGCCCGAAGCGTCATATGCGTCACGTTCGCCTTGAGACCCAGAATGGTTGCCTAGCACTGTAGACCGTTGCCGGCGGACCTCTGCAGGATCGAATCCTTCGTCGGTTGCGACGTGTTTGGAAAGGCCGTCTGTGTGAATTCCCGCTTCGTGAGTAAAAATGCCTCGACCGATGATGCTTTTTCCAAAGGAGACGGCTCGGCCCGACGCATGTTCGACCAGCAACGAAATACCGGGCGGCGCGTTAGTGTCGACGCCGGTATCTCGTCGCAGAAGATGACGTGCTCCCATCACGACTTCCTCTAGCGCCGCGTTGCCGGCTCGCTTGCCTAGACCGTTGACGGTGGTGCTGGCATGTGTTGCGCCTGCCGCAAGGGCCGTTAACGTGTTGGCTGTGGCAAGCCCGAGATCGTCGTGCGCGTGGATTTCGATCTCGAGGTCCACGGCAACGCGCAGCGCCGCAATCGCCTGGTATGTCTTAAACGGATCCAGCACGCCGACCGTGTCTGCGAAACGCAAGCGCTGAACCCCTTGCTGCTGTGCGCATTGAGCCACTTCGATGACAAAGGAAGGATCCGCGCGCGAGGCGTCTTCCATGCCGAGAGAAATGGTTGCGCGACTTCCGATTGCTATGTCGACTATGCGGTCAATTTGACGCAGAACGCACGTACGGGACTGCTGCAGCTTGTGGCGCAGATGAATATCCGAAACAGGGATGGAGAGGTGAGCGATATCGGCATTGCAACGCAATGCCGCCGCGAGGTCGCCTTCGGTGAGGCGTCCCCAAACGACTATACGAGAGTCGAGACTTAAGCCGGAAATTTCCGCTATGCACGCCATTCCCTCGTCGCCCATTGCGGGAACCCCGACTTCGAGTTCCGTCACGCCGGCCTGAGACACGGCGCTCGCGATCGCGCATTTTTTCTCGGCGCGAAATGCGACTCCTGCAGTCTGCTCATCATCGCGGAGCGTCGTGTCATTGATAATTGGAAGATGCATGTCAAGTCTCTCCAGAGGTGTCGATTGCGCCGCAAACATCGTGCCAATGGGACGTTCCGGCCGGAGTATGGTTCTGTTTGAACCTGAAAGGCATCATGTCGGGATTCGGAGTACTTGGTGTGATAAGTCGCGTCGGGAATGTGCCATTCCCAACAGTGTCGCGCTTGAATCTGGCCGATCGGGTTATCGGCGAACGCGAAAGCGGTTGCTTTGATCGCGAGTAATTCAAATGAATAAGAACTGAGACACAGCGCCAGCGTGGCTGGACTACCCATGTGTCATGGTGACGGAGCACACGGCGATGCTCTCGGCTTCAAGTATCGTCCACTCGCACATCGTGCGTTTTCGCGATGGCATGGATTTCGCTGGGAGCAATGGCACACCCACCGTTCATTGCGGAGAGATACCATGCACGACTGCGCGAATGCCGGCGCTCTGATCTTGGCCGACGGCGCCGGAGTCACACACATCATGCCATCGGTGTCGGCCGCGGATCCACTTGCCGGATACGGCCGCCCCGATTCAAATGGCGCACCAGCCGGGTCAAGTTGCTGTTCGACCGACGCACCAGAGAACATCAATGCGGAGGTGTGGGAAAGGATCAGAGATCACCCGTGTTATTCGGAGGAAGCGCATCGCCATTATGCGCGCATGCATGTCGCAGTGGCGCCCGCCTGCAATATCCAATGCAACTACTGCAACCGAAAGTATGATTGCTCGAACGAGTCGCGGCCTGGTGTGGTATCAGAGAAGCTCGCGCCGGATCAGGCCGTGAAAAAGGTGATGACCGTCGCCTCGAGGATTCCGCAATTGACTGTCGTCGGGATCGCGGGCCCGGGGGATGCACTGGCCAATCCGAACAAAACGTTCGACACCTTTCGTATGCTTCGCGAACTCGCGCCGAAAATTAAGCTATGTCTTTCGACGAACGGCCTTTCTCTGCCTGACTATGTCGACGAAATTTGCGATTACGGCATTGATCACGTGACGATCACTATCAACATGGTCGACCCTGTCATCGGCGAAAAGATCTATCCATGGATCTTTTGGGATCACAGCAGAGTCACGGGCGAAGAGGCCGCGCGAATTCTGCACGAGCGGCAGATGCTAGGGCTCGACATGTTGAGCGCGCGTGGCGTACTTACGAAGATCAACTCGGTACTCATCCCTGGCATCAACGACGAGCACCTGGTCGAAGTGAATCGTGAAGTAAAGAGGCGGGGTGCGTTTTTGCACAACATCATGCCGCTGATCTCGGATCCTACGCACGGCACGTATTTCGGTGGCCGTGGCCAGCGCGAGCCTACCGCTCGCGAGTTGAAGGCCGTGCAGGACGCCTGCATGGGCGGCGCGGCCCTAATGCGCCATTGCCGGCAATGTCGTGCAGATGCCGTAGGCCTTCTGGGCGAAGACCGCCATCACGAGTTTTCGCTTGCAAGCATCGAACACATGGACGCCGTGGACAAGCTTGATCTTGGCAGTACACGTCAACGCCGCGTGGACGCCGCAAGCGATGGAGAGCGCGAGATGAAACATAAGACACGAAGCTTGTCAGGAGCGACCCAGGTGCTAGGCGATGTCGAGGTGCGGATTGCCGTTGCGACGAAGGGAGATGGGCTCGTCAACGCACATTTCGGCCACGCTTCCGAGTTCCAGATTTTCCAGGTCAGCGCCGCTGGAGCCCTCTTTGTCGCGCACCGCCGCGTGGGCGCCTATTGCCGCGGCGGCGATGGCGATGAGGATGACTTGCGGCCGATCGTACACGCGATCAACGATTGCCATGCTGTGCTGGTTGCAAAGATTGGCTTGTGCCCACGGAAGTCGCTATTAGAAGCGGGAATCGAACCCGTGGATATGTACGCCCACGAACCAATCGAAAAAGCCGCGCTTGCATGGCTCACCGATTATTGTGGCCGTCTCACGACTGGCGAAATTGACCACGCGGACCGCGGCGACGCGACAATCCCACAGATCGGGTTGACTAGGGTGGGAGAAGACGCCCCTGTTTGAGCGGCAGGTAGCGCAGTCGTCCTGACGTGCTCGGTTACACCGAAAATCATCACAAGGAGTGCATGGTATGGCCCTAAAGATCATTTCCTCCGCCTGCACTGGCTGCTCGGCTTGCGAGCCACAATGCCCAAACGTCGCCATCATCGAGAAAGGCGGCGTCTTCGCAATTGATCCGAGAAAATGTACCGTGTGCGAGGGGCAATTCGATAGTCCGCAATGCGTGGCGGCGTGCCCTGTGGACGGGTGCATCGTGCCGGCCTAGCGCTCTGTTCCGCTTGCCTTGCGCAGTGTACCCGACGATTGTTCAATTCGACGATTTTTAAATCATGTTGCCAAATTTTGCAGTGACACCCGCCGCCGAAGAGTTCCTTCACCGTATCGTGCGCTTTTCCGGTCTGCCATCCGGTGCGGGCGTTCGTATTTGTGTGAGTACTTGCGGTTGCTCCAGATACGAAGCCGGACTGAGCGCCACGGCCGATGCGCAGCCCGGTGATGAGACTACGGAGATCAATGGACTGCGGATTTTCTTGCCGGCAGAAACTCGGCTGTTGCTCGACGGCTTTACCGTCGACTTCGTCGAAACACAAGACAGGTGTGGCCTTGCATTCAACAGTGGCAATCATGCATTTGGCGCCGCCGCGCGCGCGGCGGCGCAGGCGAGTTGAGCGTCTCGCGCATCGACGCGAGTGCGATCGGACGCCGACGTAACTCATTGCCACGGGAGGTGTCATGAAGCGTGCATCGCGGTATTTAAATGAGCTGGGCGTGAGGGACGTCGAGAGCGACGATGCAGTCGAACTTGCTTTTCCACCACGGTTCGCCGTTGGCGAGCGAGTGATTGCACGTGCCGTGATTCGTAACGACGGTACATACAACGGTAAGGCTATGGGGGAGCTGCTCGTGAGCCAAGGCGATGCCGGTTATGTCACTGCAATCGGCACGTTTCTGCAGCGGTTCTACGTCTATGCGGTTCACTTTTTCGAAGGAGACCGCCGCGTTGGAATGCGCGCGAAGGAGCTCTGCACGCTCGATCGCCTGCCGCAGGACGTGCTCGCCCAACTGGGGAGGCGCGCCGACGCGCTTCGCTGGATCGGTTCGTGGCACGCCGATATGGAGAAGGAGAACTGCGCGCAGATGCCGACGCTAAGCGCTGAGCGCATTAGCGAGCCGTTCGATGATGGTGGACTCCCTTAACTCAGCCAGTTTGTGTGGGATAAGGCGGGATCGTACTGCGCACGTGCGGCATGTCCGCCGGTTGTTGCAGCCATACGTCTGGTGGCGCGAATCGCTTAACCAACCCGGGAGATATCAACGTGAAGGTCACAATCCGAAAGGATGACAATGGCGTATTCAGGGCCTATGTTCCGAAGAAGGATGTCGAGGAGCCAATCGTCTACATCGATGGAGCGCAGCTTTGGGGTGGACGTATTACGCTTGCTAACGGCTGGGAGTTTCAGTTGCCCGAACTTGCGAGCGACACCTCGCTTCCGGTAACTGTCGAGGCGCGGCGCGTGTCAGGCGGGTGGGAATGACATGGGCCTTACTGTGGAACAGATTCATGCGATAACTGAGCTGGTTTGTACCGAACCGACGCTGCAGGAAGCCGCGGTAATTTGGCGAAAGCGCTATCCCGATGTGCGTATCATTCGGATCACCGCAGTCGAGCTAAGCGATGAGAAGCCCTTCCTCGAGTTCCGTGGTCGCCGGGTCTATCTAGCGACATGGACCGGCTTTTGCATTAATGTGACCACGGAGGCAGCGCAAGCGGATATGCTAATATTGGCAGAAGAGGCGTTTTGCGATGGCGACTGAAGAATTCGCACTTTGCGAGCTTGAATACCACACTACGGCGATCTAGTGTTTTCCCGGGCTTTTGAGTCGTTGGAGCGGTGGTCCGACGCTCGATTCGTTCGAGCTTACGGTCGCTCGGCGCAGCGATGCCGTTGTCGCGGTGAATCGACGCTCGGCAGCTCGATGACCCTGCGTGTGCTGGGCATCGGGCTGGGTGACGCAATTGCCAGCGCACCCTGCACATCTCATCCCATAGATTGCACATGGATTATCTTGGCCGGCTTAGGGCCTCGCCTGTATTTGCCGATATCAACTGCCTCGACGTGAGGAGGACAGTGCAGAATATCGGTGAGCGGACGTACGCAATTAGTCAGTGACGGCGAACGCTTGGCCTACGAATTGCAATACCGGTTTTCGGTCACGGGAAGGTGGGTTGACCGTCGGTGTCTCGCGGTTTTCGTGTGCCGTTTAAGGCTGGCTCCGGGTCAGCTCGCCGCCTCGTTCGGCATCGCGCACGTAGGATGCCTCGATGAACCAACTGCCAAACGCAACATGTGGAAACCTCGCTAGCGCGAGGCGTCGGGATGTTAGGCGGTGCTATGCATCATAGAACAATAGGAATCACGCGCTCTATGCCGTCTTCACCTGCACTGTGTTCCGCCTGGGCCGCCAACGAAGACGTATCGGGTCCACCAACTTGGATTGTGGTTATCGGCGGAAATATAACCGCCATCTCCGTTGCTGAATGGACCGGCCGCGTGGTAGCAGGTCGATCGCACCGACAAGTGCGGATCATCCCAGGCAGCAGTGTCAGCGAGGTTGTAGTAGTAGAGGTTGCGCTGATAAGCTGCGTGGCCATATAGTGGGCTGTCCCAATTACCACTACCGGCGCCTGGCCAAGACGTAAGCCCAGTTGTTTCTGTACCAAACGAAATCAAGGTCGCGTTATGACTGTTCTGTCCGCCTTGATAGAACTCCGCGGGGTAGTAACCAATCGCCACGCCGTCACGAAAGAGCCACCAGTTCCCGTGTGCGTCGCGATGATATCCGGCACTGAACTCGTGCTGTTGACCGCCGGGAGAACTGATGTCAACTAACGCGCCCCCGAGTACCGCTTTCTCCGAAACCTGCACGAAATCCCCGCAGCTGTTGTTCCAGCATCCGGTGTTCACGTAGTTATCGGCGGTGCTGTAGATGAAGAAGTGCGGCAGATTGTCCCCAAACTTGGAAGGCGAGACTACCCAGCCAGTCTCTTCTGACTGTAAAGGGTTTGCACCGCCGGCTCTGTCTCCACCAATAATCCAGATCTGGGACAAACTAAAGAACTGACCCGCCGCAGCATCCACTTTCGGATTCCAGACATTGAACGTGACGTTGCCCCCGAGATTCTCGACGTTTTGCTCGAATGTCGCATATTTGTGTGTATAGGTATCCGCGGAGAGTAATTGACTCGCGATAAAGGGTGCATTCGCTGATTCGCTGCTTGACGGGAGCCTGGTCATCGGTGGAGGCGCCTTTCTGTGATATGCATCTACTGTCGTAAATCGACTAAGCTCTTCCAGTGTGACTCTATTCAAGGGGACGCTGCCCGTACCACAGCTTGGCGTATTCACGCCGTTTTGCAACTGTTCCGACGACCCTACCGATCGGCTGGATAAGTCACCGTTGAGGTTTGTCGCTGACGCTAACTGTGGAGGTGTTGCGATTTTCCTTATTTGATATCTCCGGACAGCAGGTTGCTCCATCACCGGAACGCAGTCATAGGTTTGGCCGTTCGCAATAAAGCTCCCTGAGACGTGTACTCCGTTGTAACGTTCAATAATCGCTTGGCGCATCACTTCGAAAGCAGACGGATCATTGACTTTGTAGGTGCGCGATATTGGAGGCTGATTGTCTGACTCAAGATGCGCCCCGGACCCTAGCCAAGGGTGACCAATAAAATCCTGAGCGGCGGCAGCTTTCGTGTCAGCCATGAATCTGTCAAATGATTCCATATGGGAATCCATGCTCTGCGAGTATGCGGGCATTGTCCATGTTGATATCCCGATCAGGAACGCAGAAGAGACATATTGAATTGTGTTTGCAAGTCTACCGAGTTGTTTCCCGTTGCGAGGATTTACAACGAGGAATTCTTGTGCACAGAGGTAAATAGACTGCGGCGACATATGATGTTCCTTGGACTTAACTTTTTTGCAAGCCAGATATGGAATGACAGGCGCCGGCTCATTGTGGCGTTTCAAGGTCGATTCAATAATTGCATGCGCTCAGCCGCGGAATAATTGCTCAAATGCCCTTCACGAGCGGCCTGGCGGCGTGCTGCCGTAATGAGTGCCTTGTTGCGTGGAGGGGCGGACGGTGCGCTGACCTGCTTATCCATCGCATTACTGCTACAGCGCGGACAAGACGCCAACGAATTGGTGCGCACAAGTGTCTCGAACCGAAAATTGCAGTTGCGGCATACATAGTCGTAAAGCGGCACGAGAAGTTTTCCTCAATGGGCAAGGTTGTGCGACGGAGCATCATCGGCGAAACGCGACGATTCGCACATGCCGTTTTTGAGTCGGTCTACCGTTAGCAGCAGCTGTAGTCCAAAATCCGTGGCCATGTCGAAAGCGGTTCGCCCATCTGGCGCGACCAAGCTGTTACTCGCACCAAGGGATATTAGCAACCACATGACGTCGACTCTGCCGTTGGCGGCTGCCTGCATCAGGTATGTGACGTCGTGCGCATTGGCATGATCGACATTAAGACCGGCACTGATCAACCGTAGAATCGGTCCGGGCGTTCCGCATAGACATGCGTACCATAGCGCATCGTTTCCGTTGTCGTCGAGCGCACTGACGGGTGCACCTTCGTCGAGCAACGCGGCGACGATACGGTCTTCCCCATGCATCGCTGCGAGCATCAGCGGCGTTATTCCGTCAACGCTGCAGGAATGGGCATCCGGAAAGTCGTGTGCCGACAGCCATCTAGCGACTGACGAACGTGCACGAGCTTGCAGACCCTCATCAGCGTGCGGGAGGCTTTGAGCGTTCCCTTTTCGACGTGCGGCATCATCGATTAGCAGTGCCATGGAAATTCTCCAGTTAGATTAGGTGAGCGTTGTGATAGCTTGTGTGCATGGTGGAGGATTCTTCATGAGGAAGCATCGCTGCGGAATGCAACCTAGACCGGTCTGTTTTCGTTAGGATCACGGACTGGGCCCATCAGTTCGAGTCCATGCGCGTAACTGATGGGATCGAAACACAAGTCGAACTTCGACCCGGCGTCGGCGACGGCGTCGAGTTTTCCCGCTGTGTCCTTTTTCTTCAGCTCTGCCTTGTCGAGATACAGGAGCTCAAGTATTTCGTTGTAGACCGTCGATTCCACGATAGGGAGGACATAGAATACTGCGCCCTGATAGTGCGCCTGATAGCGACTCGAGAGATCGATGTTGTCGCAGAACAGAAAGTACTTTCCGTTGGGCGAGAGTGCGTCTCCCAACACTTCGGCGACGTCTTTCAGATGTTCGAAGCTCAATAACCACCCCGCGAAAAATATGAGATGCGGGTTGCCGACGTCGGCCACTGCCATGACCTGCTCGCAAGACAGCTCTGGCGGGCGCGCTTCATCAGCGAGTTGCGGTCCGAAGCGCAGCGCGAGTTCGCCGCGAAAACCGATGCGCCGAGGTGTACTGGTGGGACCCTTGAACACTGCATTGAGTAAACGGCCCTCGAGTTGCAAGCGGGCGAAAACGGTCTGGTCAAGTTCCTTGTCAATAGTCATATCGTTCATTAGGTTCTCCTCTTAAGTTTGAATAACTTGTGAATTGGCAGTGACAGTTCGCAATCGGTCAAGAAGGATGGAGTTTCACTTGCAACTTTCGTACCACCACATCCCTCCCTCCCTCCCTCCCTCCCTCCCTCCCTCCCTCCCTTTCTGGCCCACTGCCATTGAGCGAGGTGGGCCGAAAATGGTGGTGAAAATCTGGTTTGTGACAACAACGCACGATTTGTCAGGAAGCCGACGCTGCGAACGTCGGTAGGCGCCATGCCGACATGTTTTCTCAAAGCGCGATGTGCATGGCATTTCAACGATTCTGGAGTGTTGGCATAGAAACTGCACTATAGCGATCCGCGCGGACACCATCCGGCCAATGCGTGACTCCACAGAAGAAGATCATATGGACACTGCACGCTGAGGACATGATCGCGGCTTTGCAGCCTTGATTGGCAACCTTGGTTTAATCCTTCTATCTCAATGGAGTACCACGATGGCTCAACTTCGGCAGATCGCATTCTACGGAAAGGGCGGGATTGGAAAATCGACCACGTCGCAAAACACGCTCGCGGCGCTCAGCGACCTTGGGCAAAAGATCCTCATTGTCGGCTGCGATCCGAAGGCAGACTCGACACGGCTGATACTGCACGCGAAGGCGCAGGACACAATTCTCTCTCTCGCGGCGGAAGCCGGCTCTGTGGAGGACCTCGAACTCGAGGATGTCATGAAGATTGGCTACAAAGACATACGCTGTGTGGAGTCGGGCGGTCCCGAGCCGGGTGTCGGCTGCGCGGGTCGCGGTGTGATTACGTCGATCAATTTCCTGGAGGAGAATGGCGCCTACGACGGAGTGGACTACGTCTCATACGATGTGCTGGGCGACGTGGTGTGCGGAGGCTTTGCAATGCCAATTCGCGAGAACAAGGCACAGGAGATTTATATCGTGATGTCAGGCGAGATGATGGCTATGTACGCTGCGAACAATATCTCAAAAGGGATTCTCAAGTATGCCAACAGCGGTGGTGTGCGTTTGGGCGGCCTCATTTGCAACGAGCGCAAGACCGACAAGGAACTCGAGCTTGCGGAATCGCTCGCAGCGATGCTCGGCACACGTCTGATCCACTTCGTGCCGCGCGACAACGTCGTGCAACATGCGGAACTACGCCGCATGACTGTGATCGAGTACGCGCCAGAGAGCGCACAGGCCGGCCAGTATCGTGCGCTTGCAGAGAAGGTGCATAACAACGCCGGCAATGGCGTGATCCCAACGCCGATCACGATGGACGAACTCGAAGATCTCCTGATGGAAAAAGGAATCATGTCGCAGGTCGATGAGGCGAAGGTTGGCAAGACAGCGGCTGAGCTGACCGCTTGACGGCTGCGGGGATGACGGTTGCCGTGCGGCGTACGGCAACCGATCCCGGCGATCCCATTTCTCCACTTATGGATATGTAATGACCGAAACGGTTGAAGAACGTAAGGCCGCTCACAAGGCTCTCATTGACGAAGTGCTGCGAGCTTACCCGGAGAAGATGGCCAAGCGGCGGGCCAAGCATTTATGCACTTTCGAGCAGGGTAAGCCGGACTGTGGGGTGAAGTCCAACATTAAGTCGCTGCCTGGTGTGATGACGATTCGCGGCTGCGCATATGCCGGTTCGAAGGGCGTGGTCTGGGGGCCGATCAAGGACATGATTCACATCAGTCACGGACCAGTCGGCTGCGGCCAGTATTCGTGGGGTTCGCGCCGCAATTATTATGTCGGAACAACCGGAGTCGATACGTTTGTCACAATGCAATTTACTTCTGACTTTCAGGAGAAGGACATTGTGTTCGGTGGCGACAAGAAACTCGACAAAATCGTCGATGAGATTCAGGAGCTGTTTCCGCTCAACAGAGGCATATCAGTTCAAACCGAATGCCCGATCGGTCTGATCGGCGATGACATCGAGGCAGTTTCGAAGAAGAAGAGCGCACAGTATGGCGGGCACACAATCGTACCCGTACGCTGCGAGGGATTTCGCGGCGTATCGCAGTCGCTTGGGCATCATCTCGCAAACGATGCGATTCGCGATTGCGTGTTCGACCGTGTCGATCCGAATAAATATTCCGCGCTCGAGTCAACTCCGTACGACGTTGCGATCATCGGTGACTACAATATCGGTGGCGACGCATGGTCAAGCCGCATTCTCCTTGAGGAGATGGGTTTGCGCGTTATTGCGCAGTGGTCGGGCGACGGCACGCTCGCTGAACTGGAGAATACGCCGCGCTCAAAGCTTAACCTGCTCCACTGCTACCGGTCAATGAATTACATAAGCCGGCATATGGAAGAGAAGTATGGTGTCCCTTGGCTCGAATACAACTTTTTTGGTCCCACAATGATTGAAAGGAGCTTGAGAGAGATTGCGAGCCGATTTGACGACACGATCAAGACCAAGGCCGAGAAAGTGATCGCCAAATACCGTCTGCTCACGGATGCGGTAATCGCGAGATATAAGCCACGCCTCGAGGGTAAGAAAGTGATGCTTTTTGTAGGCGGCCTTCGCCCGCGCCACGTCATCGGGGCGTACGAAGACCTCGGCATGGAAGTCATTGGCACAGGCTACGAGTTTGCCCACAACGATGACTATCAGCGCACTACGCATCACATTCACGACGGCACGCTAATTTACGACGACGTGACCGGCTACGAATTCGAGCGGTTCGTCGAATGCATGCGGCCGGACCTCGTAGGTTCAGGAATCAAGGAAAAGTACGTCTTTCAGAAGATGGGTGTTCCTTTCCGCCAGATGCACAGTTGGGATTATTCAGGACCGTACCACGGCTACGACGGATTCGCGATCTTTGCGCGCGACATGGACATGGCAATTTCGAGTCCTGTCTGGAATCTCTCCAAGTCACCTTGGAAAAAGGCAGCGTGAGCCAGGTGGCCCCGTTGGCGGTACGGCCGTGTCGCCGGACGGCTCTTCAGGAAATCGATTCAGGAGCGAGTCATGCCCCAATCAAGCGACAAAATTCTCGATCACGAACTGCTCTTTCGCGAGCCGGAATATCAGGAGCTTTTGCGAAACAAGAAGCAACATTTTGAGTTTAACCATCCTGATGAGGCGGTGAGAGAGGTTGCCGAATGGACAAAGACTGAAGACTACAAGCAGAAAAACTTCGCGCGCGACTCGCTAACCATCAATCCAGCGAAGGCCTGCCAGCCTCTGGGGGCGGTATTTGTGGCAAACGGCTTTCATAAGACACTGCCGTTCGTGCACGGCTCTCAGGGCTGCGTGGCCTATTATCGCTCACACTTTTCGCGGCACTTCAAGGAGCCGACGTCGTGCGTGAGTTCGTCAATGACCGAAGACGCGGCGGTTTTCGGGGGTCTCAATAATATGATCGACGGTCTGGCGAATGCATACAACCTTTATAAGCCCGAGATGATCGCCGTATCGACGACCTGCATGGCAGAGGTCATCGGTGACGACCTCGATGCATTCATCAAGAATAGTAAGCAGAAGGGAAGCGTTCCGCAAGACTACGACGTGCCGTTCGCTCATACGCCCGCGTTTGTCGGCAGTCATGTGACGGGTTACGACAACGCTCTACTGGGCATTCTCAAACACTTCTGGGACGGCAAGGCCGGTACCGCAACACCACTCATACGTGTGCAGGACGAGAGTGTAAACTTTATCGGTGGCTTTGACGGTTTCGTGGTGGGCAACATCAAGGAGGTTCGACGTATCTTCGATCTGTTCGGCGTGAATGTCAACATCATCTGCGATCCTTCCGACACATGGAACACACCAACGGATGGCGAATTCCGCATGTACGAGGGTGGGACCACGAAGGAAGAAGTTGAACGTGCCCTGAATGCGAAAGCAACGTTCATTTTTCAAGAATATTGCTGCGAAAAGACGGCGAAGTATATCGCGGAACACGGCCAAGAGGTAATTGTGCTTAATTCGCCAGTCGGCGTTTCTGGTACCGACCATTTCCTCATGGAGATATCGCGTGTCACGGGCCGACCGATTCCGCCTGAACTGGAAAGGGAGCGGGGGCAACTCGTTGATGCAATGGCGGACAGTCAGGCTATTCTCCATGGCAAACGCTATGCGCTCTACGGCGATCCCGATCAGATGCTAGGTTACACGCAATTCCTGCTCGAGCTCGGTGCAGAGCCGGTGCATGTTGTGTCGACAAACGGTAACGACGGCTGGGCCGAGAAGGTCAAGGCGTTGTTGGACGCGTCGCCATACGGTGCGGGATGCAGCGCCTATCCGAAGCGCGATCTCTGGCATCTGCGCTCGCTGCTATTTACCGAACCAGTCGATTTCCTGATCGGCAACACTCATGGGAAATACTTGGAGCGTGATACGCGAACACCGCTAGTGCGACTCGTGTTTCCTATTTTTGACCGGCACCACTATCACCGTTTCCCGACGTGGGGATATGAGGGAGGATTGCGCGTTCTATTAGCACTACTTGACGAATTCTTCGAAAAGCTCGATGCGAGTACAATCGACATTGCAAAGACTGATTACAGTTATGACATTGTTCGCTGATGACAGAATGATTGTTGCCTAGACTTGGTTTGCCCAGCCCCTCGACGTGGGCGATCGTGCGCGGCCGCTCGGCGGATCGCGGTCCGCACGATTTTTTTACTAGTTGTCCACAGCACGCGGGTATGGCCGCGCTCCGTAGTCCGATTAGCAACTATCCTCTAAAAGCCCCTGCTGGAAGTTGTAAATCTCGATGAATTGACTTGATGCAATGAAAGAGGGCAGGGGAAGTAAGCCCTACTGGTGTAGAGCGGGATTCGCGCGCTCATCTTCTCCGAGGAGCACGCAAACGGACGCGTCTGACACAGCCCTCCGTGGACGAATACGACGCTAGGTGTCCGCCTGGACATGGTTCTTGAGCTGGGCGAGAAGAACTGGAAGCTCCGCCCGTTCGCCACGTCGATCCCGATCAATTTGATCGCCGTGAAGTTTGTTGCGATTTCGAACCGTCGTCCAGGACTGAGGTGCAGCTGCCTATTTCCGGCGAGTTGAGCGGCCGTTTTGGTGAAGTCGACCATGCTAGGGGGAGTGCGGCGTAGAGTTCAATTCTACCGCGACTGTTCGAGATCGGACTAGGCGCGTCATTCTTGCACATCGAATCGCCTCTTCGCTGCAAGCTTGGGAGCATCAATGGATGCTCAGTTCGTATCGGGAAGCGTGGGCGATTTGAGCCGGGCGCGCCAGTGCTTGGGGGAAATTGGTTGGTAATGATCGAGTACCGCGTGCCGGCGTGATTGTCGCTTCAATACCTCAAATAGCCGGGCGAAGCCCACGTAAAGCACGGAAAGGCACGTGTCGGCAAGTCTGCTGGCCGAAGGCGCAGGCAAGCAGTCTTTTCCGGCGCCAGTGGCCCTGTCAGGATCAGGTTCTGTGCATTGCGGATCCAATCAAAGCTGGCGAGCGACGAGACCCTTGTCGAGTCCGCGGCTCTTGCCGACAGCGCTTGGCATCGAGATTGAACCCGGTACGCGTGTGCGCACCACGGTATGGCGTCAATCCAGCGCAGTTGCGACTGGTGCTCCGCAGGCTGATGCCAGCATGATTGCTTGCCCAGCGGTACTCACATATGGCTGGGCAACGGGTGTTAGGTGACTGAATGAACCCGTAAGTGCGTTCATTCTGGTACTGTTGATACCAGCGCGCAAACCAACCTAGGCTTGCACGACTCTCATTGCATTCGGTGGTCCGCGCGTCGCCGCTTCACCATCTTGTTCTGCATCGAGACCACGTGCAAGCGGGATAAATATCAGGCTGCTACGATGTTAGCGCGGACATGAGGAAAATGATTCACTTCGGCCGCAGGATGTTGATGCGATCGGACTTTCAATCACGAAGCGCGGAAGCGGGGTATCTTCCTCATAGTCGATCTGCGTGCCGATAAAATAACGTAGGTTAGTCTCGTCCACGAACACAGTGAGGCCCTGTGTAAGCACCTTCGTGTCGGAATCGCTTACGGAGTCAACCAGGACAATAAAATATTCCGGCTGTCTTCCCGCATGAAATTCGGCACGCAGTCGAATATAAAGCGGCGCTTCGTGGCTCTGCGCGACAAGCTCGGCGGCTTCTTTTGCTGCTCGGGCCGTGAACGTAAAAAATTCACACGCGGGTTCTGTCGATATGCTTGATCGTTGGGAGATCATAGATTTTCCTGGAAAATTAATAGAGAACTATATCCGTCTCTACAATGTGAATCTGCACGAGGAAGGAAAGCAAGTACTGCGCCACATCGCTCGCAATACTATCGCTCAGGTACGGAATTAGATTGCTGAGGTGAGTGTGCAAGAGTGAAGCAATGCGCGGAACGGCAAGGTGGAGATCTCCTTGCGCCATAGCAAACAAGTGAGCGAGATCCGCGGCGCGAGCCTTGCGACTCATCGCGAGTCGATACACGTTCTCTTTAACCAGTTGAAGTTTGCGATCTTGGACGTCTACATTCGACGTTAAACTAAGTTTATCCTATACACAGAGAAACTAGCGCCACGCTCGGGAAACGCAGGCGGAACAACGGCGCGAAGTTAGCAGAAATAGAATGGTTGGCGCAGGCGACTCTCGCTCGGGGAGAGCGAGTTGCACGGATAACGCATGAAACAACGATACATTTTTCGGATGACATCTAATTCTTCGGATGGGAGATGAGTGAAATGAAATTGATAGAGCATCCAGTCGTCGCCCAGAAGGGCATAGCCGTCTTGGATTCCGTAGACCGCGCGATCCTCAGACACTTGCAGCAAGACGCCTCGCTATCGATTGTCAGCCTTGCAGCGAAAGTGAAACGCAGTGCTCCTGCGTGCCTGCGGCGTGTGGAACGACTCAAGGAGACGGGACTGATACGAAGAGTCGTCGCACTGCTCGACGCGAAGGCTCTAGGCGCGGGCATGTTCGCCGTAATCGGGATCGTGCTGGACGGCTCGACGCCCGAGGCGTTTGTCTCATTCGAGAAAGCGGCGCAGAAGGTGTCTGGCTGCGTAGCGTGCCACGCAGTGAGCGGGAGGTTTGACTATATCTTGCTCGTTCGAGCACGCGGCAACGAAAGCTTCAACCGGTTGCATGCTGCACAAGCGTTGCACCTGCCGGGAGTACGGGAACTGCATAGCTTCAAGGTGTTAAAGGAAGTCTTATCGACGCAGGCGATACCGCTGTAACCGCAAACGCTTGGAAAGGTAGTCTTGACCTGTGTCACTCATCAGACAGGTTCTAGTCGTAACCAAACGACACGCTTCGAATCGCCCCGCTGGCTTTCGCAGACCAAACTCGTGACGGATAAACTATTGACCTATCCGGCGACCAAGTCCGTTCTTAGTGGCCCGAGCAGACTGAGTTGCGCCAGCAACGTCCCAACTCATGTTCAGTAAAGTTTCGCCGGCAACCGAAGCGGACTGGATGCGCTTCGCGCAACGCGCCACGCTGTCACAATCCAGACAATCCCGACGATTCAGACAAAGGCAACGTGAGACCGGCCCCCTGTTACGGTGATCGGGAATGGCGATGCATGCCACAACACCTTCCAGGTTTAGGTGGGACAGGCACGGACCTTGCGTGCCGTCGGCCGCTAAGTTAGAAGGCGCAGACAAGTTAATACCTTTCGTCAATTTGAAAGCGCTTAACGATGGCATATAAAACTCGCCGCCTCGCTACGCACGGCTTTGCGGCCAACTTTGTCATGCGGAGTAACAACATGAAAGTACTGATCGATAAACTGCACCGGCTTTCGTCGGCTGAGGACTTCTTCCGATTCTTCGCCATCTCATATGACGACAAGGTGGTGGACGTAAGTCGATTACATATACTAAGGCGTTTCTTCCAGTACATCAGACAGTCGGAGGACCTGTCCGCGGATCACGACGCAACCTTATTCTTGGTTTATCGAAATCTCCTGCTGAAAGCGTACAACGACTTTGTCATTTCCACGCCCGCTGAGCAAAAGGTGTTCAGAGTTCTTCAGGAAGCCGACGGAGAGCGTCATATCTCTCTTGATAGCCTGCGTGAATCCCTGCCGGCTCGGGCTAACAATTGAAGTTGGTGAGCGAGTCATATTGGTGCTTGTCTGAGTCGTCACGATGCGACTCATCGCTTGATGCACGTTGTGAACTTCGGTTGACTTGTCTTTTGAACATCTGCCGGGAGTGGTCCATCAGCAGCCTCAAGTCCGGCTGACGAGCGGACAGGAGCGGTTTCGATGCTTTCATTGCCGTCTTCGTCCCCGCACGTCATTTCTGTTGGCGGAACAGCGCTTTACACAACTCATAGCGGAGCTTATGCGTCTGGAACGATGGGTGGAAGAAGGAGTCCTGTGGGCGACAGGGGGCGGCACTCGCCCCTACGGACCAATGCCGCCGTGGCAATCTGCGCTAAGGTCCTCTGCGGGTCCATCTGGGCGCGGCGTGCCCGACATTCCCTTTGATGCAAAGGCGGAAACTGGGGCGCTTATCTACGGCACGGCAATGCCTCGCCGTTTGGCGGAACAAGCTTGGCCTCACCGAGATTCGTCGGGCTCTTCGCTCGCTTGCTGTCAGCCAGTGACAATACATTCGGTTTCCCCGGCGCATCGATATATAAGACTGCGGCCGCTAATCCGCCGGCGTTTCACGATGTAGTCAAAGGTAACCACGGCTTTCTGGGTCACGGGTACCGCGTCGGCCTAGGCTGGGATTATCCGACCGGTTGGGGAAGTATTGATTTCGCGGGGGGCAGGGATCGGTGCCAGCGAACGTGCCTTGTGCGGCTCCGGAGTGGGCTTCTTCGGCACGTTCAACGGGAACAGGAAAAGCATTGCGGTCGATGTGAAAGACCCGCGTGGCGTGGAAATCGTCCACAAGCTGCTTGCCGGGGCTGCGGTGTTCAGCGAAAACTTCAAGAGTGGACAAGCTAGGCCTCGGGTATGTCGCGCTTTCCAGGGTCAATCCACGTCTCGTCTATGCGTCGCACAAGGGGTTTCTGCCCGGCCCGTACGATCATCGCACCGCGCTCGACGAAGTCGTGCAAATGATGGGCGGACTCGCTTACATGACGGGGCCCGAGGGCAGACGGCTAAGCGCCGGGACGAGCGTCAACGACATCATGGGCGGTATGTTCGGCGCAATGGCGGCGCTGGCTCAACGCGAAGGCACGGGCCGCGGTCAGGAAGTGCCCAGCGCGTTGTTCGAGAACAATGTGTTCCTCGTAGCCCAGCACATGATGCAGTTTGCCGTGACGGGCCAGGCCGCGGCGCCGATGCCGAACCGCATTTTCGCGTGGGCTGTCTACGACGTGTTTTCGGTCAAGAACGGCGAGCAGATTTTTTGGTGGTGGTCTCCGATACCCAATGGGCACTGTTCTGCGACGCTTTCGGGCTCGCCGAGGTGGCTTTGCCGTCCGATGCCAGTGGCGCAGGGCGGCCCATCGAGACGAGGACGCCGCTGCGGCCCTTGACGCTCGGCGGCGAGCGCTTGCAACTGCGCGCGGGACCGCCCTCACTGGGTCAGGACACGCGAGCGCTTCTGATGGGTCTCGAATACAGGCCGGAGGATGTGAGGCAATTGACCGAGTTCGGTGTCCTCAAGTGTGCGTACAGGCAGCCTGGCGATGCGTCGAAGCCTTCGGCGAACGAACTCGCCAGCGCCTGAAGCAGCCACGTAACACGAAAGACACATGGAATCATCGAGCCGCGGAAGCAGGAGAGGCCGCCGCGCGGAGAAACGACATGACATCCATCTCATCAAACATCGCAACGGGCAGCGCGTTCGCGTCCGCTCATGTGCAGTCCGCGGTCAGGAAGGCGGCGTGGCGTTTCATTCCGCTGATCGCGCTTGCGTACTTCTTCAACGACCTGGATCGCACGAGCGTCGGTTTCGCGGCGTTGACGATGAATCGCGATCTTGGTTTGACCGCCACACAGTTCGGGTGGGGCGCGGGCATCATGTTCGCCGGGTACTGCGTGTTCGAGGTTCCGAGCAACCTGGCGTTGTACCGCTTCGGTGGGCCGCGCTGGCTCGCGCGAATCGTGATCACGTGGGGCTTCTTCGCAGCGGCAACAGCGCTGGCCGTGGGCCCAAAGAGCTTTTACGCGATCCGGCTGCTGCTGGGCATCGGCGAGGCCGGCTTCTGGTCTTTCGATCGTGCTGGGTATCACGACCTTGCTGACCTTTTCCCTCTACGCCTTCGGTCGCGGAGATTAAGAATGGAGCCACGTCCCTCGTTCCGACGCCCTCAGGTCCTCGGCGCTCTCGCAACATCGATGTTGTTGCCCGCTATCAGCGCGCGTCTTGCATTTGAAAAAGAGGAAACGCATTCCGTGAGTATAACCAACAACTAGCTGCCCCGTTAGTGCCGACTGGCTCGCCTCCGGTGGCGAAGGGGCGCTCGAACCCGATATGCCGATCATCGACGCGCATCATCACTTTTACGAACGACCGGGCTGGACCTACCTTCTCGACGAGTACCTCGAGGACGCGCGCACGGGTCATAACATCACCGCCTCCGTGTTCATGCAGGCGCTGACACGGTATCGCGCCTCGGGTCCGGAGTCGTTGCGCCCGGTCGGCGAAATCGAATACGTGGCTGGCGTCACCGCGGCGTTGCAAGGCGGCAAGCCACAGGTAGCGAAAGGTATGATCGGCTACGCGGATCTTCGACGGGGCGCGGCGGTGCGCGATGTTCTCGAAGCGGAACTGCACGCCGGCGATGGCCGGTTCTGTGGCATTCGACATCTCGTTACATGGGACGCGGACCAGACACTCGCCAATCCCTTTTCGGCGCCGCCGCGAGGGCTGCTGCTTGACCCCGACTATCGGGCGGGCGTTGCACAACTGGCTCCGCTGGGCCTGTCGTACGACGCATGGCTATTCTTTCCGCAATTGCCGGAGCTGTTCGACATGGCAAAGGCCTTTCCGGATACGCCTTTCATCATCAACCATTGCGGCGGTGTCGTCCGCATCGCGTGCTATGCGAATCAGCGCGTGGAAGTGTTCGATGCCTGGTCCCGTTCGATGCGCATGCTCGCCGGGTTGCCGAATGTTTATGTGAAGCTTGGTGGCCTCGGCATGCGTATGAATGGCTTCGCGTTTGAAAAGGGCGAACGTCCGCCGTCATCGGATGAGCTGGCGCACGCGTGGAAGCCTTGGATGCATGCGTGTATCGAAGCGTTCGGTGCGGAGCGCTGCATGTGCGAGAGCAATTTCCCTGTCGATAAGGGATGCCACCCATTCAGAAACGGTTGGAACGCTTTCAGGAAATTGACTGCGCAAGCTGGCGCCGATGAGCGCGAAGCACTGTTCCAGGGAACGGTGAGCAAGGTCTACTGCCTTACGTAGCGCGGCGGATGCCTGCCGCGTGGACGGACACGCTGCGCTAGTAGTGGAACGGATTGAGCGGATTTGATGAGCAAATCGCCCGGATCGAGCGACGTATGCGCGAGTGGAAAAAGGAAGACAGGAATGTCAAGAAGGCATTTCGCGGCGGGCGCGAGTGTGCTGCCTGGACGGGGGACTGGTGCCAAACAGGTACTGTTTCCGGCACGGAAGCTAGCATGCAAGACGATAGCACGTTGTATGTAGGGCGCGACGTTCATAAGGATTCGATCATGGTTGCCTATGCGGTCGGTATGAGCGATGTGGAACTGCTCGGCGAGATCGGCACGTCACAGATGGAAGATGATCGCTTATGCAAACGACTGCAGTTCAAAGCGACGCGCATCCGCATCGTCTACGAAGCAGTTCCACGCGGCTATGGCCTTTGCCGGCGACTGATGCAGAAGGCCTCGACATGTTGTATGTGCACCATCGCTCATCCCGCGCAAACCCGGCGAGCCCGTCAAGACCGACCGGCGTGACGCCATCAAGCTGGTGCGTTCGCTGCGAGCGGGCGATCTGTCCGCGGTGCATGTGCCATGCGGTGGAAGATGAAGCGTGTCGCGATCTGGCCAGTGCTTGGTCATCGGCGCGAGAAGACCTTAAACAGCTGCGATGCGGGCTGAAATCGTTCCTGCTCCAGCATGGTGTGAACTACATTGGACGTGCGGATTGGGGGCCGACACACCGACGCCGCTTGAGCGCGCGCAAGTTCGACAGCGGCTGGCGTTCAATGAACACCGCAACACGATCGAGGATCGCCTAGCGCAATGCGAACGACTGGAAACCGCGTTCCGTGATGGTGGCGATTGTTTCAGTCCGGTCCATCAGCATTTCGCTCTCAAGCGACGCGTCCTACGTGCCTCACTTTATCGCAAACAGCTTGCCGGCGCGCATTTATTCATTGGGGCCACAAGATTGCGGTGCGATCGAGCCGGCATTCGGTCACATGAATGCCGGCGCAAGTTCGATTTGTTTAATGACAAAGCGACCGGAAGCCAGTCCATCCCAGAAAGCTTACTTTGCGCGATCCGTTACATAGTAGGACACCGGTGCATCAATAATCTCATGAGCTATGCCAGTCACCATTCCATTTGCAGAAGCCTCATCTGGACTGAGAACCTTTCTGTTATTTTCACTGTAAATCATTGAATTTATTTCCTTGCCGTTCAGGTTGGTGCAACTTCTGTAGATATCTGAAAGCATTTGCTTGACGGTATCCAAATTTTCCGTGGCAACATTGAGCTGATCCGGCTGAAACCTGTTGCTCAGGTCTATGCTTGGCGGGTGCAGAATAAAGCGTCCCCCAGGAAAGGAGAGGCGATCCTGAGCGCCGCAAAACATCATCGTAGCAGCCGACATCACCGTGGCTAAATTAACTGTTATTACCGGAACCCTCGAACTCTGGATGGCGCGGTAAGTAATATACCCCGCGTCCGTATCTCCACCACCGCTGTCGATGTATAGATAGATCGATTTTAGCTTCGGGTACTTCGCGTTCAACTCGTCCAGCGCCGCTATCAAGTCATTCGCCTTTTGAATTGTAACGGGCCCTGTATAGAATATTTTGCTATTCAATACGTCGTATCTTCGATCCGCTTCCGGGATAACTTTTGAGAGGCAAGCATGGGCCGGCACCCCATAAAGAAAAGATAGCAGTAACGTGCCACGAATAAGAATTTCACAAAGAACTCTCATATTTTTCCTATTTGGAAAGGAAATACTGATTAATTAGCCCGTCGCTTATGTCGGAGCAGACGGACGGATCCTACAAACGATAGACATCGACACGCCCAGGGAAACTCGCCGCTTGGCTCGGGCTCACGCCGCAACATCATTCATTCGGAGCAAGGGCTAGCCGGGATCACCAAGCCACGACACCGATACATTTGCTCGAAGCGTGCCCGCCTCCGTGAGCCCGCTGCCGATGGTCTTGGCTTAGGTAATCGTGCAGATGGGTGCATACAATCGCCGAAGCTGCAAGGATTGTCCTCATGATCTAAAGCTCCGCTCTAGGTGTTGTTACGTTTGACGTTCCCCAAATTGTCGGAGCGGGCGGGCTTCCGACGACACTTCCTTCATTCAAGGCCTATTGACTCACAGTCGGATCGAACGCCGGAATTCGCGCGTGGCTACCTTCGCGCGTGCGCTAGCTCCGCGTGCGTCCGGCAAGACGGCGCACCATGCTGTTATGGCGTCAATGGCAAGCGGCTCCCATTTGTGCACCCACGCACGCAGCACGGCGTGATTGCCTTCCTGTTCGATGGCCATGCGAACGAGCTCCCTGGCCCAACGCCGATGCCGCTCGGTATCAATGAGCTGCGCATCGGTAAGAAGGCCGAGTAGGATATCGCCGTTTTGGCGCGCCGTGACGCCGAGGCCGCGCAATACGGTCTCTTCCACTGCCGGGCGTACCACGAGATTTAGCGCGACGAAGCATTCAGCCCAGTCCCACGCGGTGAGTGCTTCTTCAACTAGTTTTCGCCAGCCCTGCCAAGGCGGGTCGAGTTCCCAGCGGCGCCGCTCATCGCTGCCGAAGCCGAGGTCCGCAAAAGTCAGGGACAGTTCTTTGGTGCGATACGCGGTGTGCGTGAGCCAGCGCAGAGAGTCAGCGGTCTGGTATGCGGCACAGTTGGAGATCGTGGAAGCGGGGGCCATCTGGACCAGATACGCTGAGCCCATCTGCAGCGCATGAAACAGGAAGCGAGCGGGGGTATAGACGCGTGCGAGCGAGGCCGCCCATGGCCGGGCGAGTTGGGCGTCGTGACCGCGCGTGGAGAACTGGTCGAGGAGACCATATACGTAAGTTTCCTGACCATCCTGCAGCAGGTTGTACGTGCGATAGACGATCTGGTCTGGATCACGAAATGCGTTCCAGTCGGGATGTCGCAGCGGCGAGGCGTTGCGGTTGCGCTTGAACCATTGCGCCATTTCGAAGTTAGGGTCCAGTTCGAAGGGGGCGTCGGGGTTGTCGGTGGTATAGTGCAAGTTCGTCGAGACGATCTCATACTCGCTTGGCTTGCGCCGCCGCGCGGCTAGATGGCTCCATGTTTTCAGCGGCTTGAGGACTTCGGGCTCAGTCATGCTCGTCTCCGGTTAAAGCGTTTTCTCGTAGTAAAACCGCACGTAGCATTCGGTTGTTTCGATGCGGCCTGAAAACGAGCTGAGGCTGACTTCCAGCTCGCACATCATGAACGGTCGGCCAAGCGTTTCCTCAAGCGTGGAGCGGCGGAGGATCAGTTCGCCATCCGTATCGATGCGCACATACGCGAATTTGTCGTCCACGCGGATCGTCTTGCCGGGGTTGTCTTCGTGCGCGGCTTCGATGACGCCCGCCGTAATGCTGCCCGCACGAAGCACGGGGCCCACGCGGTTGTTGCGGTAAGCCAAGGCGGTGGTTTCGATGGTCATGATCGGTTCTCTGTGACGTTCAGGAATGGGCAAAGAGGGTTTCAACGCTGCCCACCGCAACGAGAACGTCTTCGCCCTCGATCTTTGCGGGGTATTCGCAAAGCCGGGAGTCGCCAGGATTGATTCCTTTGCCGGTATTCACGTCGAAGGTCCATTGATGCGCGCGGCACATCAGCACGCGGCCGTCGAACTTTCCTTCCCCGAGCGGAATCGCCTGATGCGGACAAGCGCCCCGAAAGGCGTGCGGCTCGCCGCCTTCTGAGTTCACCACCACAATCACGCGGCCATCCACCTCCGCTTCGATCATCTCGCCTGCCCAAAGGTCGTCGAGCGTGCAGACTTTCTGGTACTTCATTTCGACCTCATTCGTCGCAAAAGATGAATTCGAGCGTTTCCATCGGCTTGATATCCGTCTCGCCGAGCTTTGCGTCGCGCGCGTAGAACTGCCCGGCGCCCTGGCGCCGCACGCGCACAACCTTGTCAGGCCGTGGGATGACGCGTCGGCCCACGGAATGGAACGCGGCGGCGGCCGCAACTTCATCCATCGTATTGCCGGTATCCACCGGCAACAGCTGCAATACGAAGTCGTATTGAAAATTTGAGATCACATGGAAGAGTGCCATGTCGTCCTCGTTTGCGTGGCAGCCTCAGGCGGCTTGTTTTGTTGTCACGGGTCCTCGGTACGATTCGACCCATGCATACTGGTGCGCGTCGTCGCCCATTTCGCCCGGCGCGAGCCCCATGTAGTTCAACGCGCCCAACAGGTCGGGTGGCTGGATATGACCGGCGAGGAGGCGATCGACGAGCGTGAGGTGATCGCGGTAACGAACCGGGTCCTGCTGGAAGACCCAGCGGTCGATTTCCGAATTGAAGTGATACCTGCGGCCGTTATGGTCTAGAGGGTAGTCCTTCACGTTCCAGCCATCGCCCGGAATGGCGCAAATGGGCAACTGGCTCATGTTGCAGAGGACAGGCAGCGTTTCGGGCATCGTAAGTTCCCGGCGGCCGAGGAGCAGGTTTTCGATAATGACGTCCCATACCTTGCCGAACGAGTTGTTCCAGCCGGGATATTTTTCTTCCAGCCAGTCGCGGCATTCGGGCGTCACGCCAGCTGCGGGGTCCCACCAAACCGTGGGACGCCAAAACCAGATGCCTAGCTGATAGGCGTGGTGCTGGTAATCGAATTCATTGATCAACTGGTCCCAGTACCAGGGCAAATCGAGGCCGAGATCGATGAGTGTCCGCTCAAACTGACTGACGATCCACTCGCGCGCGAATTCCTTGAACGACTGGTTGCGGTGCTCGATCGGCGTGGCGTAGTCCATCGACGATCCCGTGAGCAGACAGAACAGGCGCCATGTCCGTGCGATTGCGACATCCACGAGCTTCTGGGCCTCCGTCTTACGGCCGTTTGCAATCAGAATGTGCAGCGCCGGGCCGCCGATTTGCGCATGTCGCGATTCGTCCGTTTGAATGCTGGAGATCAGGCTTGCGAAAGTGAAATCGCCGACGTTGACTGCGTCGGCTGCCAGACCGAGGAACTGTACATTGGTGAAGCCCGTTTCGAGCGCGAAGGTGAGCATAACCGCGATCTCGATCGCGCTGCGGGACATAAAAAGGTCGTCAAATGTGTTGCGGGCGGCAATTGCACCCCACTGGTTCGTGTGACAGGCCTTGTGAGCCCAGTCAAACTGCCTGTCTTTTGCACAGTAGTCATGAGGGAAGTAGAGCTGCAACTGCCCGTGACGGTTTTCGTCGAGCATGCCGAAGGTGGCCATGTTGCGCATCCCTGGTGCACGGCCGAAGCGAACCATGCGTGCTTCGGCGCTCATTGCCGCATACTCGCCGAGTGCAATGGCGCCGTAATGGGCCTTAAGGATGGAAAGCCAGCCTGGATCGGTATCCTCGAAGCTGCGGCAGCAATTCAGGGCTGCCTTCACAGCATAGGCACCAGCGTCTTTTTCGCGCTGGATACGGACGTACTCGGGATACGACGTCTTGTACGGCTCGTCGTAGCTCTCCCATTGGACCATCGGAATACCTTGTGCGCCAGACATGATGTCGGGAAAGAGATCCGAATCCGACACGTAGGACGGGGTCCAATTGTTGGCGCGGGCGATGTCGTACCAGTCGACGCGTTCCAATAACGCCATGGTCAAGTCTCCTTCGTAAGTCGCGATTTGGTTTGCCGGAGCACTATTGCATCCGCCGGGCGGGTTACCTCAGAGCAAAATCGGTGCCAATGTGCCGACCTGATTGCATCGGCGAGGAAGAAGTCCCGGGAAAGGGAGATCGAAGATATACGCGCCCGTTGCCGGGGGGGCGATCCGAATGCGCTAGTTTCCACGGGCGAGGAGTTAGAAAACCAGCAACGCGGGCAAGCGCGAAAGCTGCCGCGTGACACAAGGCCGGTACCCGGTCTTTTTTCGCAGGACCGAATCCACTCGGCATTAACTGAGAGTGCGTCCCCGGTCCTTCTCGTCGAGGGATTGTTCTGTCTGCCGGCATAACCACAGACCCAAGCCCCCGATCCTTGATTCCGAATGAGTTAGCGCGTCTGCCGCGACCTGAATGCACTAGGCGGGAATGTCTGGATTGTTATATAGATAACGCGCAATGTGGCACTTCTTCGACAAAAACTCGGACAACGTTAAAGCGAACTGTCGCGGTCAACTGATTCCGGGGAAGAAGGGTCTTTCGGTGACGGTGTTGCCTTGTAGGCGGTGGGCAACAGGCGAGCCAGCGTGGAGTGCAAGCACTGGAATGTTCGAGAAGACGAATACTGGTAGCTATTGTGCCGGGCCTCATGTGGTTTCTGAGCTGCAATGCGGAGCTCTGACATGGGGAGGCGTTCAGCGACTACAGGCAGCCGTGTATCCAATAAGAACATCGGCAGTACTGGTCTGCGCGTAGCGTTGACAGTAATCGAGATTGACTTCGCTAGCTCAACGAGCCGATAGATCCGGTCGCCACCGAGCCGCACGGTGATTTCGATCAGCGTGGGACCGTCGCGCGTCATGCGCACTTCCGCATGAAACACGCCCAGCGTCAAGCCGATCTGTCTCGCCACCGTTTCGACATACGCGCTCAGCCGAGCTGGGTCGCGCTCGTCGAGCGTAGCGTCGACCACATGTCCCATCTCGACGAAGTACGGCTCGGGCCCGAGGATCTTTTCGGTAACGGCAAGCACGCGCGGACCGAGTGGACCGACGTAGCCTTCTACGCTGTACTCGGGGCCGTCGAGATACTTTCAAGCATCATCGCTTGACCGACTTCGCGGCCCATGTCCGGCACAGATCGATTCGCGACGCTGCGGATTATCGCGTGCAACTGCGCGAGGGAATCGACGCGGCGCACCAGTAGGCTGCCGCAACCATCGACCGCCTTCACTATGGCAGGAAATCCGACGTGCGCCGCCGCGCGGGCGAAGTCGCCACGCTTCGCGATCGACGCGAAACGCGGGACGGCGAGCCTGGACATGCTAAGTCGCCGACGGCAACGGTATTTGTCGCGTTGTGAGCGCGGCCGCTTCGGGCGCTAGATGAGGTAAGCCCAATTGTGCGGCCGTCTGCGCGACGATGTCGACCGCGTACTCAAAGCCGGCAACGAGCGCGTCGATGCCTCCGACTGTCCGCACCGCCGCAGCGACGTCATCAGCCGAGCCAGTGTCGACACTCGTCAGCGACGCGACGGTCCGTAGGTGCGTTGGCGGCACGATGCGAGTATCTGCGCAGAACGCGTGTACCGGATGCCCGAGCCGCTGCGCTGCAGCGACCGGCGCGGTGCCCGATGAGACGGGCTCTGCTACGACAGTAGCCATGATGCGCTCCTCATGCGACGACCACCTCCGACTGGCGCCCGGTTTCTGCCTTCAGTTCGTCGAAGTAATCGCCGACCAAGCAAGTTGCGCAGATGCATTTCGGCCTTGTCGATGCCACCCCATCCGTCGATCGCCCGCTGGAGGGAGGCGCACATCAGACCGTCGCGGTCGCGCGGTTCGTCGTATTGGATATGGCCAAGTGAACCCTTAACGGTGTGGTGGCCGAAGGCTCGACCCGCAGCCTCGGTGATCGTCTTATTGTAGCGGCCCGAATACCATTCGACGAACCAGTTCCACACCATCGTCGGCAACGGGCCATCGCGTTCGATGCTGAGATACAAGTAATTGATCAGCTTGCTGGTCGAGTGGAGCGGCTGAATGGTGTCAATCTGTTCGGCGGTGAGGTCAAATTTTTTGATGTCGCGCAGAAAGAGTCCTTCGTGGCCGTATTGCTCGGCGAGGTATTGCGAGAGGATCTGCGCGAGTTGATTGTCCTTGAAGCCAATCTTGCAGAGCGCGAATGCATCGATTTCATTGTTCAGGCGGATGCGCAGCACTGTCTCGACGAGATGCCGCCGATAGTATTCGCGGTCGATCCGTTCGCCGCGGTGAAACGCGGCGGTGTCGGGCGAGGCGGAAAAGAGCGCCTGCATTTCACAGTCTGCAACCGGTTCGAAACGGGCACGATCTTGGTGGGCCATTTTCAGTCTCCAGTAAAACTACATGAAGGGAAACAGCATCGCGAGCGCGACACATACAACGACGAAGCGAATCATCCCTAGTTAGTGTCTCGGCAACATTCGAAGACTTGGAAGAAAATGCAGTGCGAGACGACGATCCAATTGCCGGCAACACCGGCCTATTTTTGGCGACAGCAGGCTATACTGGCGCAGACCACGAGCAACGTGCCGATGCTTTGCAAGCCCGTCATAGGCTGACCGAGGACGATAAAACCGATTGCGGCGGCAATGGCGGGTTCGACGCTCATCAGAATGCCGAACGCGGACGCCGTCATGCGCCGCAGCGCGAACATTTCGAGTACGTAGGGCAGGAGCGGCACGAGTACCGCGAGATATGCGGCGTCAATCAGTTGAGCGGCGGGGCAGATGGCCACCGCTTTGCGCAAGACCAAACGGCGTGGTGACAAGGGCCGCGACGATCAGCGACATTGAGAGCCCCTGCAGGCCATCGAACAGCGTGCCGACTCGTTTCATCATCACGATGTAGGTTGCGCAGCCGAGCGCAGCCCCAATCGGAAAGACCAGCGCGGCGAGCGAGGTGGTCCATATGCCGCCCTGCCGCGCAATCAGGACGACGCCGACCATCGCCACCATGGGCCACACCACACTAGCATCCGGAATTTGCGGATGCCGGCCATCGCGACGAAGAGGGCGCCAATGAAGCTGATGGCGACTCCGAGACCAAGGGGCACGCGTTGCACGGCTTCGAAGTAGCACAGCATCATGCCGGCCATGGCGCTACCGAGAACGAGAGCGGCGATCCAGCGCTGTCGGGAGTAGGCATGGAGCGGCGGTCGCATCGCGATCGCGAGTACCAATCCCGCGAAACAAAGACGCAGCCAAGTCGTGCTGAGCGTACCGTATCGGATCATCACGGGTCGCGACAATGCAGCACCAAGCTGCACGCTGCTGCACATCGATGCGATAGCCATGGCAGGCGCGAGCACGCTGGAAAAACGTTGCGAAGACGGCTCAGAACCAAGGGCGTTAGCATCAAACGCATCGCCGTTAACTGGCTCGAGCCCCGTGTCGATACGATTCGCTTGGACGGCATCTAAATCTTCGCTCATACTCGGCTCCGTGGCAACGACGGGAGAATCCTAACAGCGCAGATCCGCTTCGTATGAGCCGTTAATATTTTTGAGCGCATCAATCATATCGATGATTCGCGATCCAGAAAAAGCTTGTTCTGCAGGTAAATGGTTTTGTCGCGGTAAGATCGGAGCGCTAGAATGCACGTCTTGTAAAGTGACGGAACCGACCGCACGCTTCTCGGCAGGAGTGGGCTTGCGCGGGAGCGCCCGGTAACAAATCGACACAAACCCAACCGACGCAGCGACTCTTGGAAAGGCATCCCGCGCATCAGTGAGGTGTATTTCAACAGCCTGCTAGATACTATGGAAGGGCCGCGGAAGTAAGCCTCCTGGAGTAAAACGAGGATTCCGAGGTGGTACGCAAATGAATGCGCCTCGCACGGCCCTTCATGGGCAGGATACAACCATCACCGGATCGCTGTACGTCGCCTTTGAACTGGGTGACAAGAACTGGAAGCTCTCGCTGGGCGATGGAGTGCACTCCCGAGCCGCTGCACAGTGGCCGCTGGCGATACGGCCGCGGTCTTTACGGCGATTTCAAAAGCCAAAGCGCGCTGTCATCTGACCATCGATGCCCCGGTGCGCAGCTGTTATGAAGCCGGGCGTGACGGCTTCTGGCTTCGCCGCTGCCTGGAAGCACATCAGATCACGAACCTGGTGGTGGATTCAGCCAGTATCGAAGTGAACCGGCGCAGACGTCGCGTCAAGACCGACCGTCTCGACAGCGACAAGCTTCTGTCGATGCTGATGCGTTACTACGGTGGTGAGCGCCGGGTTTGGGCGGTCGCACGTATCCCCACCCCCGAACAGGAAGATGAGCGGCGGGTACACCGTGAACTCGCTCGCCTGAGGCAGGAGCGCACTGCCCATAGCAACCGCATCCGCTCGCTGCTGTACTCCACAACCTGCGGCCCGAGCGAATCGGTGGCCGCGCGTGGGCGCACTGGTGGACGCAGCACACTGCACAGCTGTTGCCTGCCCTGCGCTCCGAGATCGAACGCGAATTCGAACGGCTGTTGCTCGCTGCCAGGCCAGATCAGGGCGCTCGAGGTACAGCAGCAGCGCGAAGTGCGCAGCGGTGCGCAACCCGCGATTGCGCGGCTCGCGCTCCTTGCGGGTATCGGCACCGGCAGTGCCTGGGTCCTGATCAGGGAACTGTTTGGTTGGCGGCAGTTTCACAACCGCCGTGAAGTGGCCGGCTGCCTGGGCTTAGCCCCGACGCCCTATGCCAGCGGCACCAGTGAAGTTGAGCAGGGCATCAGCAAGATCGGCAACAAGCGAGCGCGATGGCTGATGGTGGAACTGGTTGCGCTTCCAGCCCAGCAGCCAGCTAAGCGATTGGTTCAACGAGCGCTTTGCAGGCGGCGACAAGCGTATGCGACGTATCGGCATTGTGGCACTTGCCAGACGTCTGGCGGTCGCGCTATGGCGCTATCTGGAATTCGGCGAGATTCCCTCGGGGCAACCCTCAAGCCCCCTGCGAAGAAGGTGACAGCGACCTGAGTAGCCAACGTCGAGCGGCAGCAGCATTTGAAGGTTCGGCGCGCCCGGACAGTAAGCGGGTTACCTTCGCAGGTGACCGTAGTTCTAGATGGGGCGCGTCCATAAGGGGCGGTTCCAGCGCCTTGCGCATGCGGTATGTGGTGCCCGGTCTCGTGGCGGAACGGATAGAAGTTGGTCCGGTCAAGTGTCCGGACTTCAGACACCCCGACCTCACTACTGTTCTCGCTTGATATGGAGGATTGCAAAACATCTGATCGAGCAGGTTGTCCACGGCCAGCGTCGTGGTCGTAACAGACGACCCCGCCGGCCGGCCGTGGATAACCACCTGTCGCGCTCGGGAGATAACTGACGGGAAAACGGATCGCGAAAGGGCTTGACTTCCATTGCACCATAGAAGTCTTACTCTGTCACAAAATCTGTTTGCAGCAAAGCGATACCTGGTCGCATTGAATACTATAGACTTCGGGCGATCGATGAGAGAAGATGTCGACGAATTTGAGACATATCCGAATCAACTTGGGCAGGCGTTAGGGCATGCCGATCGCCATGCCGGCCTCAGCGGCTACTGTTCGGGCCTGGTTTTGCCCCTGTCGCGCAAGAGTGTCGAGCCAATGGCCGCGCACATTGACCCACTTCACGCGAGTGCGAAGCACTAGTCTCTCCACCACTTTGTAGCCAGGGCAGACTGGTCTGACCGTGCGGTCTTGCAGCGGGTACGAGAATGGGTGATGCCTGCGTTAAACGCACACGCAGCCGAAGAGAACGGTTATTACTGGATTATTGACGACACCGGTTTTCCAAAGAAGGGACGTCATTCGGTCGAGGTGGCACGTCAGTACTGCGGGCAGCTCGGAAAGCAGGACAACTGTCAGGTCGCCGTGAGCCTGTCGATCGCGACGCAACGCGGCAGTCTGCCGATTGCCTGGCAGCTGTATGTCCCCAAGGAATGGATTGACGACCGTGAACGAGCGCGTTATGCCGGCACTCCCGACGATCTCACCTTCGAGACGAAACCACAGATTGCGCTGGCCCAACTTCGAGAGGCTATAGCATACGGCATTGCACCGGGCATTGTGCTCGCAGATGCCGGGTACGGCGATAAAACCGCTTTTCGGGAAAGCATAACTGAACTGGGTTTGTTGTATGCGGTAGGGATCCGGCCTGGCACTTCAGTGTGGGCGCCCGGTATGGAGCCGCTTCCGCCCAAGCCCTGGAGCGGGCGCGGCAAGCCGCCGACATTGTTGCGCCGTGCGCCCGGCCACGAGCCGATCGCCGTGAAGGAGCTGGACATGCAATTACCCGTGAACGCCTGGCAATCCGTAACCTGGCGGGAAGGCAGCAACGCAGCACTATCCTCACGCTTTGCCGCCGTACGGGTTCGTCCCGCACATCGCGACTATTGGCGAAGCGCCGTCCGCGACGAAGAATGGCTGCTCATCGAATGGCCCGATGGCAAAACGGAGCCGCTCAAATACTTTCTCGCTACCGCCCCCGAGGAAGCGACACTTGAGCAGCTTGTGTTCGTGACCAAGATGCGCTGGCGCATCGAGCGCGACTATCAGGACCTGAAACAGGAATTTGGGCTCGGTCATCATGAAGGGAGGGGCTGGCGTGGCTTTCACCACCACGCCACACTGAGTATCGCCTCGTATGCGTTTCTGATGGCTCAGCGACTCCGAATGCGACCAGATGGACGCGATAAAAAACTTCCTTGAACGCGCGCTGCCTGCCCTTCCTCCGGATTACATCCCGCGGGGCAGTCCAGCGCGCTCAACGCCACATTCCTGATTCCATCACTACGTTGCGCATCCTGCTTGGACAAAGACTCATGCAACGATGGCTCTCTTCCTGCGCGGCAATAGAGCGCGCAACTAATTATGTGACACAGTAAGACATAAGGATATATGAGCTTCCCCAGAATTTTCGCCTTCCAGTAGGTCATGTGTAAACTCGACCCGAAGGAAGGAAAGAATCGATGTTCAAGGTACCAAAGCAGGCATACACCGCTGAGTTCAGGACGATCGCGGTAAAGCGAGTGAAGGACGGGCAAAGCGCGCGGGATGTTGCTCGTGAACTTGGGATTTCCCACCAGTCGCTGCGCAACTGGGTCAAGGCCGATGAGGCAGGCACACTCAATGTCCCGGGGACAAAGGCTGCCACGCCGGAACAGATGGAGTTCTCACGCCTGCGGGCTGAGAACAAGCGTGTGCAGATGGAACTTGAAATCGGAAAAAAAAGCGGCGGCGTTGTTCGTGAAGGACCTCCTGTGAAGTATGCCCGGATTGATTCGCATCGCCGGCACTATCCGCTGTCGGCGCTGTGCGGGTCCTGTCGGTATCGGACGTGGATGCGCGGCGGCACGCCCGGGCGCGAGCGTCTCACAGAGGCCCAGTTGCTCGCCCTGATCCAGTCTATCCACGCCGCGGTCAAGAACGCCTATGGCTCGCCACGGATGACCGAGGAAGTTTGCGCACGCGGCTTTCCGGCCTGCAAGGAGCGGGTCGAGCGGCTCATGCGCGAGAACGGCATGCGGGCTCGGCACAAGCGACGTTACCCTGTCACGACGAACTCGAAGCACAAGCTCCCGGTCGCGGAAAATCTGCTGGGGCGCGATTTTCACGCCGACAGCGCCGAATCAGGTCTATACATCGGACATCACGTACATCTAGACCGATGAGGGCTGGCTGTATCTTGCGATCGTGCTGGACCTGTTTAAGCGGGAAGTTGTCAGCTGATCGATCAAGCCGCGCATGACGGCTGACATCGTGACGGACGCGCTGACAATGGCATGGTTCCGACGCCAGCCCGAGCCCGGCGCGCTGCACCATTCGGACAGGGGTAGCGAATATGCCAGCGACGACTTCCAGCGCAAGCTGGCGCAATACGGTATGTGCTGCTCGATGAGCCGCAAGGGAAACTGTTGGGACACGCCCCGACGGAGAGCTTCTTCAACAGCCTGAAGAACGAACGGGGGCATGCTACGCGATACCGTACCCATCAGGAAGCGATGGTGGACCTGTTCGGATACATTGAAGTGTTTTATAACCGCGGTCGTCCTCATTCGTCGCTCGGCTTTGTATCGCCGGTTCGGTTGCTGCAAGACTGCATCAAAGCTCAGCAGGCCAAGGATGTGGCCGCGTAACCAGAAAACTCTGGAAGGCGAAAAACCGAGGGAACCTCAATGCTGGCGTCAGATTTGAGAGACAATAACAACCATTCGGCCAACCAAACGCTCGATCAAATCGAATTGCCAAGGGCGGCCACGCCATAGCCTCGAAATTCCTTGACGATGGCGAAATCCCGCCACGATCAAACCAGCATTCAATCGCTCCGCGTAGTGCACGACACTGTCGACCACTGTACCGTGAGAAAGGTAGCCGCTCGCCCTAATGCCTTCGCTTTTCAGACGACAAAGCGCGTTGTCCAGCAACTGTGATGTATTGCTTACATATGTTGAATAAGCAAGGTCGGTCACGATCCCAGCTGTCGATATGAGTGCAGTGGAAATGTCGGCAACAGCAAGCACATGGAGTTCACCCGCTCCTTGCCAGCGCAGCTCGGGAATACGATTCAGAGCTTGCTGGCTTTCTTCCGATCCGTCGTAATAAACAAGAATGCTTTGATAGTCAGACACTAGGAGTCCGTTAGACTGGTGAAGTTGATAATTCGCGAATCAATCGTATTACTTCGTCGAAATCCGACGTCCGATGCTATGGGAGAGGGCTGCGGCAGTAGGCCAGACTGGGGAAACTAACCCCCAATGACTTTCCGCCTTGGGAGACGGTCTACCAGTAGACGCAGCGCTGGTTCCAGGCAGGCTGTTTCAAATAAATGGTAAGTGTCTGCGGTTGATTATCTGCGTGACGCACGATCGCCGGGGTCAGTGGGGGCATTCTCGATGGACGCGCTCTGCAGTCGAAGTGGTAGCGTGGTCCACGCGCAGGCTATGACGGGTAGTAAGCTCATATACCCTGCCCGTGCGTACATTTGGGCAACCACTGGGCGCGCATGTCACGCCGCCCAGTGAACAGGAGCGTGCATAGATCGGGAACTGGCGCGACAGGTCGAGCAGGCTACGGGGGAGACGGTGAGAATCGCGTTCGCTGACCAAGGCTACACCGGCGAAGAGCCCACAGAAGCCGCTCGCGATGAAGGCATCGAGCTTCGCGTGGTCAGGTTGCCGGAGGCAAATGAAGGCTTTGTACTGTTGCGGCGTCGTTGGGTGGGGGAGCGCAGTTTCGGCTGGCTCAACCGCCTCAGACGACTGGCCAGAAACTACGAGGGTTTGCCCAAAACCTTGGCTGGTTTGCATTTCGTCGTGTTCTCCCTGCTTATTCTCTTCCACTGCGCAGCCCTTAACAGAGCTGCAAAGCGCCTTCTAAGCTGGCTGTTGGGTGATCTGCTGGAACACCTTTCAGCAAGCCCAACAATTTTATGAAGCCGTCTCTAAGCCTTTGAACAATTCCGTGCCAGAACGCTGTGCATCCTCGCCCAAGTCATTGTTGTCTCAGAATTCGCCACGTGTACTAGTTTCTCATGAAGTTCAGAAGCTGACGAAGGATCGATTATTCCGTTTTTGATCATCTGCGGCGCGAGGTCACTCAAGCTCATCGCGTAAAGCAACCTATCTTTGGCTGAATTGAGTAACGGGTGATATAAGCGGTAATGTTCAATTGTCAAACCGAGATTCCTGATAACACTCTCCATACGGAAGGCGATATTGTAATCACGGCCGTTCACGATAAAACAAGATCTTAAGATTCTTATAAACTCATCGATTGCTTCAGACGGTGGAAAAGAGAATGAGCCGTCATGAATCACCGGCTCTTCGCACAGCAAATGGCCATCTGGGCGGAGCGCATTCACCATTTCACGAATCGCGTGATCAGCATCCGCCACATGATGGAGCACCATCCGACAATAGACTAAGTCATATGAGTTATCCAAATGATCTAGGCAATTAACGTCACCTTCGAAAAAGCGAACATTCTTGAAACCATTTTCTCTTACCAATTCGCGGGACGCATCTAGCTGCGCCGGACTGTTATCTATAGCCGTCACCGTTCCTTGATGTCCAACCGCGCGCGCCAGATTCAGTGTCATTGCGCCACTACCGCAGCCAACTTCAAGGATCTTCCTTCCGCGAAGCGTGCCGGCTCTGCTTATAAGGTCGACACTGGACTGTTCGTATAACCGGCTTTGGATGCCGAGTCTTAGCCTGGCACTGTCATCCGTTTTTATGATGTAGCCCATATTGCCTCATTGAGAATTCTTAATTTCGATTGAGTGACGCGGCTTTTGCAACCGTTATGCTCTCGTCTTGGCCCCTGGTGATGTGCCCTCGGGTTTTCGCATTTCAGGGGCCGTCTTGCGAAAGACGACGCGGGCGCTGCGGATGCGATATTTGCGCCGATTGCAGCGGCCCTGCCCGCAGACTCTGGTCCATTGGTGGCGGTTGGCACGGACCTTGATGGGGGCATCAGTCAAAGGGCCGTTGTCTAGCTGAAAACGGTGGTCCCGACACGAAAGGGCGCCACCTTTTATCGCCTCCATTAGAATCTCGCTTGCTTTGAAGTAACGTTCTGGCACCGCGTCCACATCTATCCCGAAGTAACCTCGCTTGATCGGAAGAGAGCCGAGCCTGTGCTGTTTCGAACCCACCACCGTTCAGGTGATAAAGCATGCAGATCTCTTCAAGCGCAAGTAGCGGATGACGAAGGCTATAAGCAGCATGACTAGAGGGCCGAGACGAAATTACGCGGCGCGCTGTGCGACGCTCGACAGGAACGGCGTCGTCAATGCGCCGTAAAATGGTGCTCCGCCAGAGGGTAGGCGTAAAAGCCTCGCTGTTGACAGGCTTCGGCTAGCCCGAGGCGGTCCACGTATTGTTGTCCAATTGCGCAAATCGTCGTCGTCCAAGATGCCGAAGGCCCGCTTAGGCGGTAAAGCGTTTCTCATTCAACTCTCTCCAACTTATATCCGGATACCGGCCTAGATTGAGGTGAATCAGGGTTTGCGGGTGCGATTACGGTTTTGGTCGTCGCGCTCCAGCCCATAGACATCCCCCTCAAGCTCCGTCGCTTCTGCCAGAACTCCGGTGATAAGGTCCATATCCTTGGCGGTCAAGGTGAGACCTGAGATGGCGACGTTCGAGGCTAGATGAGTGCGGTCGCGCGCGCCGATGATGACGGCCGCCACCCCCGGTCGGTCGAGCATCGCAGCGCTGGCGACTGTGGCGATGTCGGATCCGTGCCGGTCCGCGATCTGGCGGAGCATTGTCAGAAGGGCCTGGAATAGATCCCAACCGCCGATGTCGTCGATAATCCGCTTATATTTGACCAGCGAACGGTTCTCCAGCTCCCATGTCGGTTCCGGTGCGCCGAACCATCTGTCGGCGAGGAAGCCGCCAGCCACGGTTCCATAGCACAGAAGGGGGATACCGTACTCGACTGCCGCCGCAGCCATCCGCCGCTCTGGACGTCCGTCGAGCAGCGAATACTGCACCTGCATGCAGGTAAACGGCACTCCTGCGTTCACGATCTCCAGCATATGGTAAGTGTCGAAATTGGTGCCGCCGATCTTATCAATCTTGCCGGCGCGGCGAAGATCATCGAGCCACAGCGCCACCTCGATCCAACGTGGCTCTCGGTATTCCCACCAGTGGAGTTGTACGAGGTCGAGCCGCTCCTGGTTGAGGCGTTGCAGTGACTGGTCGATCACCCTCTCGACATAAGACTTGCTGATGCGCCGTAGTATGTCTAAATGCGGCACAAATTTGGTATGGACTTTGATTCGGGCGAGGGCCTCTTCCCCTCGCAGATCGCGATAGCGCCTTCTAAAATGACCGATCAGTTCTTCGACCCCGGTATAGATGTCGGCACAGTCGAAGGTGGTTATTCCGGCATCCGCGAAGGCCACCAGGTCCGCCACGGGATCTTCGCTTCGGGGCGTGCAGTGGCCACTCGCGAGTTGCCAGCCTCCGTGGATCACTCGTGAAATCTCGTAGTTTGGGGCGAGCTGGATACTCTGCATCTTAGTTGCGCCTTATAACGGTCATCATGGTGTGGCCCCGGTGTGCTTGCGAGGGGTTGAACTGGCATTGCCAACGCCGATCGGATAACTAACCATATAGGAGGAAAGCCGACCGATCGGGAGGTTGGCGCGCTTGGAATTCGCTGAGTATGGCCATGCGGAAGGCTGATACGCAGGCCTGCCACTCCTAAAGCCTCCTGCCGTTCCCCAATCCGTTCTATGGCCATTTGTCCGACCTTGACGTTCATACGACCCGCTCCAGCATCATCCGACCAGCTTCCGCGTAGTGCCGCTGGTGGACCATGGCGTGTTGCGCAGCCGCCTGCAGATCGCGCAGCCGCCGCTGAAGTGGTGAAGATTCATACACTGCGACACCGCCGGCCAGGGTAAAGCAGGCATGCGCTGCGCGGGCACAGATCGTCGCAATCCAGATTCCAGTCTGTATGCCCTCGCTGTACAGCGCTTGGCCATTCAGCGTGCCGGCCAAGGCGTGCCGCCAGTGACTCTCCGCCTGAACCTGCATGGCCGCCCGCGCCGCACGCACATCTGCCTCAATTCGGCCCAGCTCGCCCAAGACCATCTCCGAGTCGCGCATAGGAGCCGGCGCTCGAAGTTGTTGCCTGCCGCTTTGGGCGAGCTCGGCAACATCCGACAACGCGCCCTCCGCGATGCCTACGCAGACCGCGCCAATAAGCACCGACTGGAGGTGCCGCCAAGCTTGATAAAGCGGTCCCGGTTCGCATGATGCGCCAGCCGGAAAGTCGAAAAAATTGGCCTCCGACGCGAGTACGTTCTGTAGGGCTATGTGGTGACTGCCGGTACCTCTGAGGCCGGAGGCGTGCCACGTGTCTTCAATATGCCAAGCCGAGGCCGGCAAGGCGACACCCCGGACCAAGGCTGGCCCGGCATCCCCTGCCGGGCCAAGGAGTGGCTTTCCTCCTTCCGACATGACACACAGACCCGCCATCCAGTCGGCGTTGCGGCAACAACTGGCGAACGGCCAACGGCCGCTGATCTGCCACCCACCTGGCACTTTCTCGGCGGTGCCTCCAGGCATGGATACGCTAGCTATGATGATGTCCGACTTCTCCTGATACATCAGATCGTAAGTCCGTCTCGGCAATCGAGGGCTCATAATTGCCGATGAAATGCCGATCATCGCGGTCCAGCCGACTGACCCGTCGAGCCGAGCCAACGCGCTGATCACTTCCATTCCCCAAGGCAAATCTAACTCTAATCCTCCACGGCTGCGTGGCACGAACACGCGGAACACCCCGATCGATCGCAATTTCTCGATAAGGTCGGACGGCATGCATCGTCCGGCTTCGATTTCGGTTACGCGCGCGAGCATGTCCGGGGCAAGATCGCGAATCGCGTCGAGGATCCGACCGGCTGCAACTGACGAGATCTCCAAGCCCTCGTCGTCAGAGGGGGCTTGAATTTCAGCTTGATGCCCCTTTGGCACCGGGCGATCTGACTCGTGTAGAGCATTACCTTGCTTCATTAGTTTCAGCATGTGTCTGATTAATTAAATGAGCGAGCATGCCTTCACCTATGACAGGTTCAGTGCGGCGGTGGTTAGTTGTTGCGCCTTACGTCATGATTGACCAGCATTACGCGGTTCTCGTGCTAATCGCCTACCCGGCTGCAGTCTATATGCTATTGGTTCTGTGACGGGCAGCGTGCGTTCATTTCTGTGGTTTATGTGGCAAGCATCAATTGTGGCTGTAGGCGGGGGATTGGTGAGCCGGACCATGGGTTTTCCTCCTGTGCGCTTAGCGTGGTTGGAATGCAAGACCCGCGCAAATAGGCACTCGCGGTTCGGCCTCGGGTTGACAAATCTATTGTTCGTCGACGGATCTAATACTTTATACACACTTTCAGAAAGTGTGCCTCGCGTTCAGCAGAGACACAAGGCAATTAATATCAAAAGAATTGAAATGTCGTTCAGTTATAGTAATGTCGCAATCATTGCATCGCCGAGAGATGACCGCTCAGATATTCCAGTTGACGGTTTCGCGTTCACCGCGCGTGACAATCGTCTTATCCACATGGCGTTGAGCTGTATGCTTGCATGCTGGAAGTCGATCGGTGCGGCGCCGTCAAAACCCGGCGCGAGCGATGCTAACCCGCGTTTAGATTCTTAACGGCAGGCCAGCCACACCTCAGCAGAAAGCATGCTGCCAAGGAGTAAATGCAGCGAAAAAAGGCGCGTCATGCGGGTGGGCATGACGCGAAGGGAATAACCGCCGATGTCGACCCAACTGCGTTAATGTCCGACTATCAGGACTAGCGAGGGCACTGTAACGTAAGATGTCTCGATGAAGAAAAGAAAATCGCTTTATCACGGCCACCGCTTCCCAGCGGCAATCATTAGTCTCGCGGTTCGGTGGTGTTTCTGGTTCCAATTTAGCCTGTGTGATATTGAAGAACTGCTGTTCGAGCGCGCTGTCGTTGTCAGTTACGAGACGGTGCCGAAAACAGCCATCAACCTACGCGTGAGCGCGAACGCCGGATGCGTGGTTTCCGCGATCCTGGTCGCACACAAGCGTTCTTATCGAGCTTCGGACCGATTCGCCAGCACTTCGCGCTCAAGCGACATTTACTGCGTGCATCACTCTATCGCAAACAGCTCGACGCACGCTCTGCCGGGTGGCATCGCTTCACTAGGCTCACCCAAGATCCGTCCAATTTCTGAGCGAATGTACGTCCTGTGCGCTCTTGCATCTCGTACCTTAACGTGACAACGCCAATTCTACGGGTGAGCCCGTCTCCCAAGAACCATATGATGCATATCAACGTCGATGTCGAGTCGCATGAGTATCTTTGCGAATGCAGGTGCGCAAGCGTGCGGCAAGCCGTTAGCGCGTGGCGCACCGCGTTTACTAACATTTTCAAAGTATTGTCACAATGACGAGACAGTACGAGCATGAAATCCAAACGTCATCCCTATGGCCGGAAACTGGATCACGTGAGGTTGCAGGCAATGCGCCAGCAAGCAGTGAAGCCGTTGGCGAACGACAGGACGTGGCGAGTGTAGTGGCGGCCTGCGGGGTGAACGAACGCAGCGTCTATCGTTGGCTGGCCGACTTCGCCAACGGCGGACAAAGCGCCTTGCTCGTCGAGCCGGTCCTCGGCCGGGCGCCAAGGTCACTGCCGAGGAGATGCGCTGGCTGGCGCAAGCCGTACGGGGCCTCACGCCGTTGCAGTTCAAGTTTTAATTCGCACTGAAGCTGGACGACTATGAAGAATATGATCGACACCGACACGATGGAGCGGCGCGAGCGAATCCGAAAAAAGGCCTTCGAATTCGCCGAAAGCGGTGCCTTTACCAATTGGCAAGCAATTGGGGTGGCGCTCCGCTCACAATTTCCAACTAGTCACGTGGAGGATATCCTCGCGAGCCCATTCTGTCGTCTGGATCTGAATAATCGATGCGACAAAGCCCGCCGTCACGATCTGTCCGATAAAGATATTCACGAGCGAGACGGCAAGCAAGGAGGCATTGAATAGCGATCAACCGATCTTGCGCGAGATGCTCAATGCGTTGCGCTGGATGGCTCGCGCTTGGGCGGCGTGGCGAGTGCTGCCGACCAATTTATACGCCGTGGCAACTCCTGTACCAGCAGACACAACGATGGCTGGCGGCCGTCTGTTTGGCTTTTTCAAGTCGAAGGCGGTTAGAATGAGAGGGTGAAGAGGAACAAAACGCCGTACTATGGTTTGCGTTTTCCGGCCGCGATCATCAGTTGCGCGGTACGCTGGTACTACCGCTTTAACCTGAGCCTGAGCGACGTGGAGGAGTTATTGCTCGAGCGCGGCGTGATGGTCAGCTACGAGTCGGTGCGAAACTGGTGCGACCGGTTCGGGGCCCACGCGGCGCGGGAAAGCCGCGCGCGCAAAGCCTGGCTCCACCTGGCATCTCGATGAAATGTTCGTGAAGCTGCGCGGCGAGTCGTACGTGCTGTGACGCGCGGTGGACGAACATGGAGCAGAGCTTAGATGTGCTGCTGCAAGAGCGCCGCGACAAGGCTGCGGCCAAACGCTTCTTCAGGGGGGCTCTGCTCGCACCCCCGGTGCCCACGAAGATCGTTACCGACCAGTTGCGGAGCTACCCGGCAGCCAAAGCGGAAGTGACCGAGCTGGTCGGTGTGAAGCACCTCTTCGTGAAGGCCTCTGCCGGGGTCAACAACCGCGCCGAGAATAGCCACCAGCCCACGCGCGGGCGTTAGTGTCAAACGCAGGGGTTTCGCGATCCACACCGAACGCAGGCGTTTCTTACGCGCTTCGGACCGATCCGTCAGCATTTCGGCGTTGCCCCGGCATCAAATGAGCGCAGCCTGCCATAGAGCTGAACTTCAGGCGCACCTGCGCTGCTGGTTTGAGTGGACTGGTACGAACTGCATGGTTATCTGATAAGGATGCCTATTGTTAATGGGGTTTGGCAAACTCCATCGCTTAACTTGACAAAGCCAGACAAGGCATTCCAGACGTGGAAGCCGACCGCACCGAAGGCGGCCGGTTCGAACTGATCGCATCGACTAGCACGGAGGACAGAATCAGGTGAAAGGCGATACGTACAAGCACCTCATCGCCGAGTTGCAAAAGTTGAACCGGCGCATTGAGAGTGCGAGGCAGGACGAACGGCAAAACGTTTTGCGGGAGATTCGTGAGAAGATGACCGAGTGGGATATTACTTCGAACGAGCTCCGGCGATATCGACGTGGCACGTACCACATGAAGCCGGTTCTCGCGAAGTACCGAGACCCGGCCACTGGCCGCGAGTGGAGCGGCCGGGGCCGTGAACCGGCCTGGATCGCTGGCAAGGATCGCAGTCTGTTCCTCATCGAGAGCGACGATGCACCAGCCGGCACGCTGCGGGCCGTTCGCGCTGGTTAACTCTCTCTCGGCCTGCGCTACGTCGAGCCTCGTTGCGAGTCTCTGGCCAGGTGCGGCCGCACGTAGGCGCCCGCCGCGCGGAGTTCATCTCGGTTTCGGTTTGTGCCTGTGGCCGTTTCCCTGATTCGCCGTCCTGTCACGCACAATAGCTAACCCGCTACGGCCATCAAGGGCCGCGCGGAGCTGCGACGCGTCGAGCAGGGACTGTGCGAGACGCTCGGAATTCCGAGCGCGGTAGGATGATATCCTGAGCAGGGATGATCGCGTCCTTTTTGACTGAAGCGTAAGTGGCGGATGAAGCAGCTGCTAGTTCGAGGCAGAGCCGGCCATCGACGGTGAGATTTTTTGACAGTCGCAGGGTGAACCTTTGCAAGATAATCTGCAACGCCAATTTATGGTAAGACGAAACGCTTCAACAGCGTGTTAGACGCTCAATGGCGCCGGCTACCGGGCGAGGGATAACCGACAGGGCGGCGCAGACAATCAAGCGACGCCCGAAGGGATCTGTCAGATTTTTAGTTGCGGAGGTCATAAGACTACTAAGATTTCGGAAAGTGCTCTGCATGACTACATGAAAAGTCTTGTTTTCGTGCCGTTTGGCACGCGAACCCGCAGCGTGCTCATGCAACATGCATTACTCTCCGCGGTATGTAGCCACCTGCTCCATCAGTTGGCGCTCCGAGCGAACGCTGTAAAGCATCCAGACTAGCATGGCTCGCAGCAACTTCCCTGGCGCGACGCTCGACCGTCCAAGCGTGGTCAAGTTCATCTTTTCCATGTGTTCCATTGGATACCAAATAAGGTGCTTTTTCAACGATACAATGGACTAAAAGGGGCATCAATATGATTGAAGTATCCAGAAGAAGTAACCATTTATATAAAGCGAATTGGTGCTGCTAGGATTTGTGCCTCATCGTCACTGAGCCGTGTATGAGCGAAGAATCGGATTCCGTCCGCGTAAATCGTAGTGCAAGTGGGCCCGCGCCTATCATGGCCATCGCGTCGATGTGCAGCGTACAGCTTGGTGCCGCGTTGCCGCGGCCCGTGATGGCACAATATGGTACGTTCAGCACGACTTGGGTGCGCCTTTGTTTCGCGGGCGTGGTACCGTCAATCGTGGTGCGACCGCCGCTTCAACCTTCTCCGGCGGCGCTGGATCGCCGCCATCGTCCTCGGTAGTGCGATGGCGGGCGTGACGCTGTGCTACTTCGAAGCCGTCCGGCGCGTGCGTGTCACTCGGTCTTGCAGTCGCCATCAGCTTTCTCGGGCCGCTCTCCTTCGGTCGGTAGCCGCAAGTTCCGCATGCAGTGTGGCCCGTGCTTGCGCTGGCCGGCGTCCTGCCGCTTGCGCAGCAGGACGGCATGTAGGTCCCCTGGTTCGGGGCGCTCGTGTTTCCGATCGGGTCTGCGAGAAATCGTCAAGAATGGTGTATGCGGGTCGGTGGCATGATCAGGCGGCCAGCGCTTGATGGCCAGCATCGGATGTGGCCGTCAGACATAGGCCCACGCCAGCAGACTGTATCTTGGCATCGAACGCGACGGCCCGCTGCCGACGACGGTGTGGAACCGCGTCGTCGAATGGTAATCGGACCGCTATAACAAGACGGTCACTGAGGCCGCGGGCCGCGCCTTTTGTCTCGACACCGTCAAGGGTTCGCTGGAAAGAAACCTCGATCTTCTGCATGACTTGATCCAGCGCACGAGCGATTCTGGCATCTCCCGCTAAGGGGGCGATTAGCATGGTTTGATCAAAACGTGCAAATCGCATGAGGGCAAAGACGCAAAACGGTAGCGCTGGAACGGAACTTCCTGCACTTCGGCTCGGGCAGTGGCGGCGAAAGGGTTGCCGCAATCTACGCGCTGGTCGCCACGGCCAAGCTGAACGGCCTCGACCCCGAAGCTCTGCGCTACGTCATTGCATGTATCGCCGATCATCCAGTCAGTCGCGTCGGCGAACTGCTTCCGTGGGTAATTGCCGATCATCTCAAGAACGACCACGCCTGAGAATCCTCAAGCACTCACCGGTGTCAAGAACGGCCTGCGCCGTACGCTTACGCGAGGACGGGAGGCCGCCACATCACTCGGTGGTGACGGCGAAGTTTTTGGACGCGAAAGACAGACCACTAGGCGACGACGTGATCTCGAAGCCGTACTGAACCTCACCAAGCACGACGTCATCGAAATAATTCCGCGACTTGAGGTAATTCATGAACGCCAGCACGTCGAGCGTGGTGTGGTCGGTCTTTGTTGTGCGAAGAAACGAATAGACCGTGTTACGGCCGTTGCTGCCCACGTAGACATTCCAGGTACCACCCGACAGCGGGACATCTTTCTGAATTGGGATCGCACAGCCGGAGAACGTCCAGTTCGCGGAAATCGGTTTGACGTTGCCGCAGCCATCAGGCAATCCGGTATAGTTGAGCCAGACCATGATTTCGTGCGCATTGTTTCCGGCCCAGATATCGAAGGTCGATTCCCAAGCGCCGCCGTAAGGCGTGGTCGCTGAGACGACAGCGGTCAGCGAGTTAAGCGAACTGAGTGGCTTGTTGACCGCGTATCCGATGTGCGGATAAGACTTGATGTGGCCGGTGTCGGGTTGTTTTGAAGAGACGCCCCAGTCAACGTTGCTCTTGGCCCAGATCGTCTGCTTGCCTGCGGCGACACCTTGGCAGGGCGCCCAAACGTCATTGTTGAACGTATAGCTACCGTAGGAGCTAGAAGCAAAAAGGAGATCGGCCGGATAGCAGGACGAGGCTTCGGGCGAAGTTGCTGACCAGCCCTCGGCCTGTGCTTCTGCACTGCAAACCATCAAAGCTGTGGCGGCACAGCCGGCGAGGAATGGCGTTCGCGGCATAAGGTTGCTGTCTCCTATACGGTGGATGATGTCAGTCGAGATTGGTCTTTCTTGGCTTTTAGGGGATATGAGCGGTAACTTTGCGGAACTATCATTCACTCATCCTGTTGCCACTTTTGACCGCCGGTCGGAACCAGCGGCGTTGGTCAAACGGGAACAGAACGTAGTCGCGAACCGTATGCGGTTCCGGTTGGTTGCGAAGACCCACTTCCGGCCATTCCTCTTTATCCGGCCAGTATGCCGTGCGAAAAACCGTGTCCCAGATGGTGGTAAAGAACCCATAGTTTTGGTGCCGGTGATGCGACTCCATTGAGTGGTGAATGCGGTGAAACTGGTTATCGCCGATGATGTATCGGAGCGGCCCGAGATTCACGCGCGTGCTAGAGTGAGAAAGATGTGCCTGAAAACTAATTAGCGTCATGGCAATCGCGGGCACGACGCCGGAATTGAAGTGGATTAGCGCGAGTGGCAGTGCTACAAACACCGCGTAAACAAGCGGTTCGGAAATGTGATGATTACAGTTCCACGCGGTCAGCTCGCGGATCGAGTGATGAGTGGCATGCAAGCGCCACAGGAGCGGAATTGCGTGCTGTGCGCGGTGCATCCAGTAGTAAAAGAAGTCGCCGGCAATTGCAACCAGGACGCCAGAAAGAACCGCCATAAACACGCCGACAATCGTGTTGCCGGAATGGAACAACGCCCCAAAATCGACTGTCAGGAGTGGTTTCACCCCTAGCCACTGCAGCCCCATAGCGTAAAGGTGCCAGATTAATGCACCACAACCAATGCGGATTATCCAGTTCCGCACGCCTCGAATGTATGACGCAAAACTGTAGCGGTAGGCCGGATAGATCAGCTCGAGTACGACGCAGACGTTAGCGAACACCATCACGAGCTCTAATGATCTCACGAAGAACCGGGCCATCTGATCAATATCGACAACGTGCATTCATTTGCTCCGGCGAATCGGCGCTCTATGCGCGAGCCTAGATTAAAGCGGTAATCGTCAGGCAGCCGCCTTACAGCTGTCGCTTCACCGGTCCGAAACTATTTGGTCCGGCGCATCCTATAAAAACCGATTCGGCATGCCATTCGATGTGAGGGCGGTAGTGCGCGGGTTGCACCTAGCAGATCAAGCAACATCAGTACCGTAGTACTTCAAACCATATCAAACTATAACCGTGACGACTGCACGGTAAGTTTTAGTATGCATCGCTTCGCGCCATTGCGAAAATCAATTGTTTGGATAGGAAACATTCGTATTCTAAATGCCGTTTTCGCTTCCGTCGTAAGTACTGGCGGCATTCAGCCACAGCTGACTTGCCGCAGGAGTTGATTGCCACACTGTTCACCGATCCTGCTCTTCTGCGGACAGGACGGCAATCTCATCGCGGCCGACCGTCCTTCCTATGCCGTCACAGTTGGGTTGGCGCGGCACGAAACCCACAGCAGCGAGTCCGTCTCTCAAGGACATCTGGGCACTAGGAGACGCCAGAAACCACAGCTGGCATTCAACGATTTGACTTCCCTGCCTGATGCACCGATATCGCCCTACATCATAGTTGAGCGGATGGGCAAGTGCGGAAGAGCCAACGGCCGTTCGGTGAAGGGGCCTGTATGGTCCAGCGACGTGGTGTCCTCGGGGCGGAAATGTCCAAAGTCCCGGTGCCGGACTGACAACGTGACAACGCCGACGATTAGCGGCTGATAGTGCAGTCTGGTTCTATGTGCGCGTAAGCGATCAGGTCTGGCTAATTGCGCATCGTCAGATGCCTCGATTTTACTAAAACTTTCTGAGGGATTTTGATGGCGCAGAACGGTCCTCTTCGAGGCGCCATTGCGCGCGACCGTCCGCTCAAATCTTCCGTGAGGAACGGACCGTGTCACGTCGGAAACAGATATCTGACAACCTCTTGTCTAGTCTCTTCCACTCCTATTACGTCAGTAATCAGTCCATCAGCCTTTAAAAGATTAGGATTCTGGATCTCGTCAGATAGCTTCCGCATCGTGTCTTTAATAGCGCCTTCAGCACCAGACATCAGTTTGCCCATCGTGTCCGGGCTAAAAACGCCGATGTGTGCGTGCGGATACGCCAGCACGGCTATTGGATCGAATCCGGGGCCGCTCATCGCATACACACCGCCGGTGTAGGCTTTTCGGACGACAAGGAGTAGCTTAGGTACGTGGCATCTGACATGTGCTCTGAACAACTCCGCTGCTGCCAAAAATATGCCGCTACTTTCAGCTTCCCTGCCTATCATGAACCCGGGAACGTCGGCAAGGAAGATGATTGGCATGCTGGTCTTTGCAGCTATGTTTATCATTTTTGCCATCTTGGCCGCGGATTTCCGGTGGATGGCGCCGCTGTTGAATCGCGGGTTGTTTGCCACGATTGCCGCGAAATGTCCCTTAATGCGCGCATAGCCCGTCAATGCTTCTCGTGCGTATTCGGCGTTTGTTTCAGTGAAGCTGCCTTTGTCCACAAAAGAAAGCAGCAAATGATGCATGTCATAGGGGGTGCGATGATTGGACGGAATCAAATTTTCAAAATCGACTGCGTCGGGTTCCTCATATTCAAGCGTGGTCGACGGTGTGCCTTTGACGAGGCAGCGTAGAAAATCTCTTACGCATTCAAACAAATGGCGTTCATCTTTGAACGCGAGCTGAACTGACCCCGAGCCCCGGCAGTGAACGTCTGTTCCGCCAAGCGAATGAAGATCCGACTGCTCAGCCAGCATCGCCTTCACCATATCCGGACGGCCCATACATAGAGCCCCTTTCTCAGTCATCAAAACCAGATCGGCGAGCATGATCGGAAGAGCCAACGGGCCTGACGTCGGTCCTAGTATTGCTGAGATCAGCAGATTGGCTTCTGCTAACTCTGCGAGCGACGCGCTGACCCTGCCCATCCCTGCTGGAGACAAAAGCAATCTCGACATATCTGATGAAATTACTTTCGTTGTATCGAAACTGCCCACCTCTCCCGAATGATCCTGAATGTATATCAACGGAGCCCGCTGGTCCCGGGCCTGATTCACAGTGCTTATGATTTGCTCGGCAGTACGCCATTGTCCGGTTCCATTGAACATACAGTCTTGTCCACGATTCATGACCAGAAATGACTTGACCGAATTGATTAGTCCCTCGCCGCAGAGGAAGTGGGCGTCCGCTCTTGGATCATGTTCGACAAAGCTACCCGCATCAAAAAGCATGCCAACTCTTTGCAACGAAATCTGCATGAACTGTTTACCTCCTGGCAGTGCGTGAGCGTTTGGAAGTCCAGCGCCGGCGCGATTGAGAGTCGCGTACGCTACGAAGCAAGAATCTCCTCCACAGCGGCCGCCATCAGAAGGAGCCGGCGGTCTTGGCCACGTGCGGCATCAAGGCTCAATCCCACGGGTAATGCATCGTTCGGCGCCACAGGCAAGGTAATGGAGGGCATTGCGACATTGCTTGCGAGGTCGGTGTTGCGTATTACGTCTGCGAACAGTCCCGGACGCTGTGCATCGCTAACGTGAGGAGTGCTGCGCGGGACAGTGGGATAAGCTAGAAAATCGATCCATCGAGCGTTGAGCAGCGCATTCATTTGTAGCCGCAAGTCGTTAATGTTCTGCACTGCGGCGGAATAGTCTTTCGCGGAAATCAGACTTCCGTCAAGGTGTTGATGAATGATGCTCCTCACGCACTTGTCATGGATGTTGTCGAACACAGCATTAACCCTGCTTCCCCATCCAAACGAGAGCAGTGCGCGCGGAAAGTCCGTAAAAAATTCGTAAACTGGAATAGTAAAAGTGCCGAACTTATTTAATTCTGAAACAACAGCGTCATCGAGGTCGACGCACTGAAAGCCTGCACGAGTGAGACGCCTGATCGCCTGCCAGGAATGCTTCCGAACATCATCATCCAAGTCGTTCCACATGGAGCTTGGAAGACCGATTCGACAGCGAGTATTTGTTTGTTTTGACGGGCTTTGGCTATCGGAGCTCAGCAAGTCGTATAGAAACAATGCGTCTTTTGCCGAACGCGTCAGGAGGCCCGGTGAATCCTTCGTGCGTGAAACCGGAATGATCCCGGATGAAGACCACCGGCCACTTGTTGGTCTGAAACCGACTATGCCGCAAAAGGCTGCGGGTATCCTCACCGAGCCGCCAGTGTCGGTTCCGATCGCCATCGGGACAATACCGGCTGCCACAGCTGCGGCGGAGCCGCCGCTGCTTCCGCCGGCCAAATGGCCCGGAGCCGCCGGATTGCCCACGGTTCCCCAATGGGGATTGACGGACGTGATTCCAAAGCTCAGTTCATGCATGTTGTTCTTGCCGGCGACGACGGCACCGAGGGATTTGAGCTTTCTGACCACAAGTGCGTCGCGTGTGGCTATACAATCTACCATGCCCGGTGTCCCGGCGGTTACAGGGAGTCCCTTGACGCAAATATTGTCTTTTGTAGAAAAAGGAATGCCGTAGAGTGGCGCGCCTCGCAGATTGTCCCTCGCCCTCGCGAAGTGAGCCTCCGGACTGCGAGCACGTATGAAGCAGTTTAGATGTGTCTGGTTAGCGTCTGCGTTCAGTGCGCGATCCCGGATCTCTTCCGCTGTAACTGCTCCAGACCTTATGACGTCGCGAAGTGATTCAAGAGTGTTGTGAAAATGCATGAAATTTTGCAAGTGGGAGGTCGGGGAGTGCGATATTAGTAGCTGTAGGCACTGCGTATATCGTCAAGAGGGTTGCCAGGCAAAAGATCACCCCCGACGCTACGTATAACGGCGCATGCGCTGTTGATCGCTGTCTGCACGGCTCCCTCAACCCACCCACCGGTGAAAGAACAGCCGCATCCTGCCAAGTAGAGTCCTGTATCGCTTGCTGGATCGTTTGCCGTCTGAAATTGAAAAAAGAGACGCTGCGAATAGACGTCCTCGCCGGGGTAGTTGAGCTTGAAGGCGCCGGACGAATGCGGGTCGGTCAGCCAGTCATGATGGAGGACGCAGCGTTCATAGTCCTTATCTGCAGGGACGAGGTGACGCGCAAGTTCTGGATGGAAGGTTGACAGGTCGTCGACGAAGCACTCGCATCGCTCTTTTTTGTCCGAAACGCTCAGCAACTTATGAGCATCGTCCTCCCAAGTGTAGCTGAGCAAAACCACACCCCGACCATCTGGGTTGTGAGGTTCGTAGTCAAGGCAGTATACGCCTCGTGCGAAGCTGTCAGACTGGATGGTTATGGGCAGTTTCTTGTTTATCCAGAACTTGTCTCGGGTGAGCATGAAGAGTTTTGACGATCCGGTCAGATGAGTTTCTCTGACTGCTCTGGATACGTCGCGGCTGAGAAACGTTTCATCATCTGTCAAGCAATGAACCATCTGCATCGCCCTGTTGTTGCTGGTGACGATCACCCGGTCAAAGGTCGAAATTTCGTTATCGTCGGTCACGATCTTGATCTCTGAACCTTCTTTGTAGATGCGACCGACGCCGCTGAAGCGAACTCGTTCGGAAACGGTGTTGCCATAAATATTCTCGCCTGCAATGCGTTCAGCCAGTGTTGAAATTCCGCACGAGATGAGGCGTTGATCGTCCATGTAACCGTTAATGACGAGACGCAAAATTTCAGTGAATCCGGCCTGATAGACAGGGAGAAAACCACCTGAGCCAATCCCAAGGGACCCAAACAGTTCGAAGTCGTACGGCCTTTCCCAAGCGGTACCTCCAGGCGGGCAAGGACCCGTGAAAATGGTGACGATGGCGGCATAGAACGAGCTGTCGCGAAATAAATCCAGCCATGTTTGCCACGCGGTGCGTGCTTCGTTCAAGCGCTGCGATTTTAACATGGCAGTAATTTCGGCTGGCGCGACGAGAGCTGTGCCATTGATCACGCATCCATCCTGCAAAAGAGCTCTCCACCCTTCGTGTACACGCCTGAATAGAGGCGGCGGTGGATTTCCGGCCGGCCAGATATGGCGGACGCCGCGATAATGCAGTTCCGTATCAACGACTCCAGGATCGGGGAACGATGCTGTGGTGGGAATATCATACCGGTCAAGGTAATGAAAAAGACCGGTCGAACTTGGGGGAAACCGCATTGCGCCCATTTCGGCGATGAGATGTGGGTGCTCTGAATCAAACGCCTGTGACCACAACCTGCCGCCAATACGATCGCGAGCTTCAAACACAGTGACGTCGCATACACCTGCTCGCATCAGTTCGTTCGCGGCCAGAAGGCCGCTGATGCCAGCTCCCACAATAGCAACGCGTGGACTTTCGATATTCGAGGAGAGAGTTCCGATGGCCCCTACAGATGCGCCCCGGTCCAAAAACGGAGCATAGTCATACAGTAGATCGACGGTCGTCGATGGTACTTTTGAAGATGCGACGCAGTTTTTCATGAATTCCTCTCCTGTAATGGCAATGCATCGACGCGAAAGACGATGATGGCGGGAAGTGACGCACGAATCTCGATAGAACGGGGCGAGATCCTATATTTCGTTTCCGATAACGTGTTGCTCGTCAGTAGAAAATGCCGCGCCGGAATGTCTATGCAATCGACGATAGCAATCTGCTGTAGCGAAATCAAACAAGTAAAATTGATGTCTGTAGCAATCTGGAAGCGGGCTATGGATAGTTGTGCCGATAGTGTGAAAATGGAGATGCTATACCTGAGGTCCGACAATGTGCTCTGGGTCAACCTTAAGGGCGCTGACAGCGATGGTCTTTTCATCGGGTCAGAAACCTCGTCGCGCCCGCGCGTTTGCGAGGGTCACGGCGCCAGCACCTTGATCTAGGTTGCCATTGCAAGCGTTTGACGCTTCATCGTCCTCTTGTCCATCTCATTGCCTGTGAGCTCAAGAGCGCTCGAGGAGCACGACCGGTGGACCTTCCAGCGTTGGCTTCCCTAACTGCAAAAGGGTGGGTTAGGCGTGCTCGACGAAATCCAATGCCAAGCAGCGCATCGCTCGTCCTCGCACGGCAATCATGCTGACGCACGGGTGCCGGGGAGTGTGTATTTTGAATAGACGAAGACATCGCTACTGCACAGTTGGACAACCAGGTTATGACTGGTCTTTTGGCGTCCCCTGATGATTTGCACCCAGCAACATATACATCGCCGGTACCACGAACAGTGTGAACGCAGTGCCGATCGATAGTCCGGTGAAGATCACCAGACCCATTGCGTTGCGGCCTGCTGCGCCCGCGCCCGAGGCGACGACTAAGGGCAGTACGCCGAGCACCATGGCGACCGTCGTCATGAGGATCGGGCGCAAGCGTGCACCTGCCGCTTCCTCCAAGGCTTCTCGCTTGCCGCGGCCCACGCGCTGAAGCTGGTTCGCGAACTGCACGACAAGAATCGCATGTTTGCTGACGAGTCCCATGAGCGTGACAAGTCCAATCTGCGTATAGATATTGAGCGTCGAAAAGCCGGCATTGATGAAGACGAGAGCACCGAAGAGCGCCATCGGGACGGACACCAAAATGACCAGGGCATCGCGGAAGCTTTCGAATTGCGCTGAAAGCGCAAGGAACACGATAATCGTCGCGAACATGAGCGTGACCGAGGAGTTACCGGACTCTTGCATGAACTGGCGCGATAGCCCTGCGTAGTCGGTGTTGTAACCTGCCGGAGCTGCTTCGTTCGTGGACTGACGAAGGAAGTCGAGAACTTCGCCCTGGGAGACGCTAGGTGAGATCACAGCGGAGATCGTTGCCGCATTGAGTTGCTGGAACCGATTGATCGATTCAGGGACGACTGCTTGCTTCAGGTGCGCAACCGTCGATGCCGGAATCATGCTGCCGTCCGGCGTGCGCAAGTAATAGTCGAGTACCTGTGACGGATTCAGTCGATCTATTTGCTGGACTTGCGGAATCACCTTGTATGAGCGGCCAGCGATCGAGAAATAGTTTGCGTAGTTACCGCCGAGTGCAGCGCCTAGCGCCTGTCCTACATCGCTTTGCGTGAGGCCGAGTGACGCGATTTTGTCGCGGTCAACTATGACGACCGTTTCTGGCTTGTCGATCCTTAGATCGCTATCAATAAAGAGAAACATGCCACTTGCACGCGCTTTCTGGAGTACGGCTTTCGTCACCTGGTCGAGATTCTCGAAGGGCTCTGTCGTGCTGATCACGAATTGCACGGGGAAACCCTGTGCGCCCGGCAAAGGCGGGAACTGGAACGCGGCGACACGAGCACCAGCAATGCCATTCCACCTCTGCTGGAGCTCCTGCTGTAGTTCGGTTGCGCCTCTTTTCCGCTTGTCCCAAGTCTTGAAGAGAACGCCACCGAAGCCCTGATTCAATGTTGGCAGGCCAGTTAGCTGAAACAGCTGGGCATATTCGGGCAAGCGCTTCGACATTTCTAACACCTGATCGGCGTATGTCTGCATTTGCTGGACTGTGGCATTCGGCGGCCCCTGGATCAGCGATAGGACGATGCCTTGGTCCTCCTGCGGCGCAAGCTCTGCCTGCGAAGTCGAAAAGAGATAAACGGTTCCGCAAAGCAGCATAACTCCCATGACGACGAACACGGAAGATGTGTCGAGGGCCGCATGCAAGAGCCGCGCATAGCCGGCATGCACACGATCCAGCTGTCGATTGACGAAAACGGCGAAACGCCCGGACTCGTGCACATTTTGGAAAATGCGCGAGCACATCATCGGCGACAGGGTTAGCGCAATCACGCCTGACACCGCGACGGCGCTCGCAAGGGTGAACGCAAATTCAGTGAAAAGGGTGCCTGTCAGGCCGCTCTGAAAGCCGATAGGCAGATATGCGGCGATCAGCACGGCGGTCATTGCCAGAATCGGGCCGCCAAGCTCGCGCGCGGCAGTTAGCGCGGCTTCCATGGGAGACTTGCCTTCATTCATGTGGCGGTCGACGTTCTCGACGACGATGATCGCATCGTCGACCACCAGCCCAATCGCGAGCACCATCGCGAGTAACGTCAACAGATTGATCGAGTAACCGAGCAACTGCATCATGGAGAACGTGCCAATCAGCGAAAGCGGCATCGCGACCACGGGTACGATGACGGCGCGCAAACGACCGAAGAAGAGGAAGATAACGGCCGTGACAATCAGCAACGTCTCGACGAGCGTCTTCACTACTTCATCAATCGCGCTGTTGATGAAGTCTGTCGCGTCGTAGACGATATCACCAGCCATCCCCGTCGGGAACTGCTTCTGCAGATCGGGAAACACGGATTTAACGCGTCTGGCCACATCGAGCACGTTTGCGTCAGGCGCTACCTTAATTCCGATAAATACAGAACGCTTGCCGCCAAATGCGACGCTGGAATCATAATTGTCCGCGCCTAGCACGACATTGGCAACGTCCTCGAGACGCACGATCACTCCGTTCTTTTGTTTGACAGCCAGTTTCTGAAAGTCCTCCACCGAACGGACGTCGGTACGCGCGTTTAGACTGACGCTGGTCATCTGGCCTTTTGTTGTGCCGAGTGTCGCGAGGTAGTTATTGTTGTTGAGTGCTGTGTAGACATCAGAAGCAGTGACATTGTGGGCTGCGAGCTTGGTTGAATCTAGCCATGCGCGCAATGCGAACTGGCGACCGCCCAGTACTTCCGCGGTCTGCACGCCCTGAATGGAGTCGAGCTTCGGCTTCACAACGCGCAGCAGATAGTCGGTGACATTGTTGGGCGGCAGCACGTCGCTGTAGAAGCCCATATACATCGCGTCGGTGGTCTGGCCCACCTGCATCGTCAGCACCGGCTGCTGGGCCTCGCGCGGCAACTGGTTACGCACAGACGCTATCTGTGTATTGATCTCGGTGAGTGCGCGGTTCGGATCATAATTCATGCGTAGCGTCGCGTTGATCGTCGACACGCCCGTGCTGCTTTTCGACGACATGTAGTCAATGCCCTGCACCTGAGCGATGGCGGCTTCTAGCGGCTGCGTGATAAACCCAGCCATTGTGTCGGCGCTCGCACCGTAATAGGAAGTGGTAAGCGTGACTACGCCCGTCTGGGTTTGAGGATATTCACTGACCTTCAGCGTGGAGAGCGAACGCAAGCCTAGTACGAGGATCAGCACGCTCAGTACTGACGCGAGGACTGGCCGGTTGAGAAAAATGTCGGTGAATTTCATTGGGAGGCCTCTCACTCCTCCTGAGGCGTCGGAGCAGGACTGTCCGCAGGCAGCACACGATTATTGATGATGAGCGGTGTGCCGTTCTGTAGCTTGAGCTGACCGCTCGTGACGACCTGCGCGCCTTCGTCGAGACCCCTCAGGATCGCCACCTGATCCCCGCGCGTGGGTCCCGGCGTCACGAATACCTGTTGCGCCACCGGCATTGTTTTACCGTGCGCGTTTTTTTGCTCGCGCCGTCTAATGACGAATACCGTTGCACCGTACGCATTGTGCGCGATCGCGGTTTGCGGCAAGGTCAGATAGCGCTGCTCGCTACCCACATCTATCTTCACGTTCGCGTACATGCCGGGCAACAGCTTGCGCTCGTGGTTGTCCAGGACCGCTTCGATCTGAACGTTGCGGGTTGTGCTGTCCACGCGCGGATTTATCGCGCGGACTTGGCCACCGAAGCTAAGGCTCGCAAATGTGCTTGTATTTACGGCGACGTGCTGTCCGGCCTCGAGTTGCGCCAGTTGTTCCTGGGGTAGGTGAAAGTCGACGTAAATGGGATCGACGACTTGCAGGGTAACAATTGCGTCCCCCGGGTTGATGTACTGGCCGGGATTAACGGTGGTGATCCCCACGCGTCCTGCGAAAGGTGCACGAATGGTTTTCTTGGCGACGAGGGCAGCTTGCTGTTCGACTTGCGCCCGTCTGCTCTTCAGTTCGGCTGTGTCGGCATCCAACTGGGCTTTTGAAATGGCCTGTATGTCATACTGTGCCTTGTCGCGCGTGTAAACCGTTTGCGAAAGGTCCGCGGCAGCTTTTAGCGATGCGAGCTGTGCGCGATCAGAGTCGGCGTTGAGGCGCAGGAGAACCTGTCCGGCCTTCACCTCCTCGCCGGAACTGAATTCGAGCTCGCGCACGAGGCCTGCGACTTCTGTCGTCACGTCGACGCCGCGCACCGCGCGTAGGCTGCCCGTGGCGGAAAGCTGCGGCTGCCAAGTCTGATAGCTGACCACAGCTGACGTGACCGTGGCGGCGGCCATGCCATCGCGCATCATGAACTTTTTAATCATATGTGCTTTGTAAAGATTGAAGCCGATCAGCGTGCCGAGTAGACTGCCCACGCAGATCAGCATGATGGTCATCCGTTTTCCTGTTAGTCTTTTCATCGTCATCGTAGTGTCCTTGCACGGCAAACTCACGAGGCACAAGCGTCTTTGGCGCGCTACCCGTGAAACGTATGCGGCGGCAGCAATCGTCATGAGCGGTCACTGGGAGCGGGCGCCGGCGTTTGCATGCCCAGCATGCCCCTTCTCGTCATACGCCGTGTCATTCCACCAACCGCCACCCAGTGCCTGGAATAAAGCAGCTGTATCTGCATAGCGAGCTGCTTGCGCCTGCGCGAGATTCACGACGGCCTGCTGATATTGGCGCTGTGCGTCGAGCAGCGACAGATAGCTGACTCCGCCGACTCGAAACTGTCCGCGCGCCACATCCAGTGAACTGCTAGCCGCGCGCCAGGCGTCGGTTTGGGCGGCAAGAGCAGCCGCGTCGTGATCGAGTGCGCGCAACGTGTCCGCCACATCTTCGAATGCGAGCAGCACGACTTGCCGATATCGCGCGTTGGCCTCGTCAAAGGCGGCTTCCGCCGCTCTTTTTTTTGCGGTCAACTGCCCACCATGGAATATTGGTTGCGTGAGTCCCGCGCCGATGTTCCAGATCATGTCGGCATACTTCAGCATGCCAGCCGGCGTTAAAGACTGCGGGCCGTAATTCGCGGAGAGCATGAGTTGTGGATAGAGGTTTGCCGTGGCGACACCGACCTCGGCGCTCGCCTGGTGCAGCACGGCATCAGCGGCCAAAATATCCGGCCGCTGCCGGACCAGCGAGGAAGGCAGACTGACCGGCAAGGTTTGCGGTAGTGTGAACATCGACATCGTGAATTCGGACACACCTGCTTCGCTCGGTAATCTGCCCGAAAGCACGGCAAGCTGGTGTCGAGTCCGATCGAGCGACTGCCGCAGCAGCGGTAGCGTCGCCCGTGTTTGCGCGACTAACGTCTCTTGCGAGAGCACGGCAATCCGGTCCGCACCGCCGAATTCGAATTGCTTGCGCAAAACGCCAAGCTGCGTCTCCTCGTCGGCTACGATGTTCTCGGTCGCGCTGATCTGCTCACGCAGCGACGCTTCCTTGACGGCAGTCGTCACGATGTTTGCCGACAGTGCTAGGTAGGCGCCTTGCAGCTGAAAGCGCTCAAAATCGACCTGCGCGCCCTGCGATTCGAGCTCGCGCCGAACTGCACCAAACAGATCCAGATCATACGAAACACTTACCGACGTGTTGTATAGAGTCAGTATTTTGTTGATGTTGGGCTGCCCCAACGTCGCGCCGTTCAGCTTCTCCCGTATCGCGTTGAGCTTGATATCGACAGACGGGGAGAGTGCGCTGCCTGCTTGTGCGCTCATATTCTCGGCGGCCTGGCGTAGCGCGGCACTGGCTGCTGCGATCGTTGGGCTATTTTTAAGTGCTCCGCTTATCAGCGTGTTGAGCGGCTCGCAGCGATAGAGCGTCCACCATTGAGCGGGCAGGTCGCCGCCGGCCGCAAACCGCTGCTCGAGACCCGCCTCGCCCTGCGACGAAGCCGTGCGATCAGGTAAAGGCGTTGCTGTGTAATGCTGAATCGCGGGTGGCGCTGGCGTGTGGTATTCGGGGCCGACCGTGCAGCCGGCCAGCGAGCCGAGGAGTGGAAACACTACAGCGATTACTGCGGCACGCGTGACAACCCGGCCTGTTGTGCAGTGAAAAGCTACCGCGCTGGATTGCGGATGCAAACGTGCACGACCGGAGCTGCATTGGACCTCGTCATTCATCTATCTACCTGGCTTGCGAGCGATGGGTGTTCTCAATTGTTGGATGCAGAACTCCTCCAGTTTCAACGGTGTTGCTGCGAGCGTGTATGCAATCACGAATGATGGCAACGGTCTGAACTGCGGAGCCAATTCAGGACCATATCGGCACCTTCGTCGATGGACTTGCAACATGTGTCGATGAAGACGTCCGGATCCGTCGGCGCCTCATACGGGGAGTCGATGCCGGTGAAGCGCTGGATTGCGCCGCGCCTTGCCAGCCGATACAACCCTTTAGGGTCACGGGCTTCCGCTGCGGCTAAACTCGCGTGGACATGGATTTCGGCGAAGTTACGGCGGCCCGCCGTAGAGCGGGCGAGTTCCCTATCGCGGCGGAACGGCGAGATAAGACATACCAAAACTACGATGCCGGCGTCGGCCATTAATTTTGCGACCTCTGCGACGCGCCGTACGTTCTCGTGACGGTCTGCATCGGTAAAGCCAAGGTCTTTGCATAGACCGAGCCTGACGGAGTCGCCGTCAAGAATGTAGGTGAGTCGGCCAGCTGTATGGAGACGCGCCTCCACGGTGTCAGCAATAGCCGACTTTCCCGCGGCTGATAGGCCGGTAAACCAGAGAATGGCCGGCGTTTGCCGAAGCAAGCGTGCTCTTGCCTCCGGGGGAACCCGGAAGCCGTGCGCATACAACTCTGAAGTGGAAGGCTCATTCGCCATACTTGCCTACTTAGATCGGTCCGGTCGGGGTATGAGCTAGCGCTCACTTGTTGCGGCATTGCGGTGAAGATCCAAAGTCATGCGAGTCCAAAAGAGACCGGCTCATCGACTGACGCCGAAATCTCGTCTCTGCATGTCTTGGTAAATAGAAGACCATTGCACCAAACGTGTTCGACACGTCCCCATTCACACGCCGACGCAGCATCGGGAAAAAAGCCTCGTCCCAGGTGGTTGGCGCTGGTGTTGCACAGCAAGGGAAGGCCTGTGAGCTTCTCGTATTCGATTAGCAGCTGCGCAACAGGGTGTTCGGATGACCTTGCAATGGTCTGCAACCGCGCAGAACCGTCGAGATGCACGACGGCAGGTATCTTGTCCCGCCATTCGTCGCGTGTTTGATGATCGAACAGCATGTAGGGGTCTGGAGTGCCGGGGAGAAATACAGCAGGCGCCCGGTCTTCAAGACATATAGGTGCCACAGGACGGAAATATTCCCGATGCTTGACATCGTTGAGAAGAGCCTTCATGCTCGGCGAAGTCGCAGCGGCGAGAATACTTCTCGCCCCAAGTGCTCGTGGGCCCAGCTCGGCGCGTCCGGCAAGAAAAACGACGGGTCTATTTTCGGCGAGAATATGTGCAAGTTCAGCTAAGGAACAAGGCGACGCAGACCAGCCGGGCACTCGGGTGCCCGTTTTCATTGCTGGGCCGCTATATACCGACCACTCTAACGGCATGAAGCCCTCGTTCGCGGCTATCGCGCAGCATGCGGTACCGATCGCCGAACCGCTGTCGTTCGGAAAGGGCGGAATCCAGGTAGCATCGAACAAGCCACTTGTGCGTAATGCGCTGTTCCATTTGATATTGAGCCCGCATCCGCCGGATATGCACAGGTTGCGCGGCCCGGGAATACAATGCTGCCGCAGGGCCTTCTCCATTTCGCGGACGAGTAGGCGTTCAAGGAAAGTATGGAAAGAGGCGAGTACGTCTTCGGGAGGTTTAGCTTGCAGGTCCGGCACGCATGCGTGGAAGAAATCGCGTATCGCTGCGAGCGATGTACTCGGAAGGTGGAGATTCTGGCGATAGTCTCGCGCGAGTTCTGTGTCGCCTGCGAAGCGTTCCAGGTAAAGGTGACGAAATATATCAACGATGTCTTCGTCGACTGACCCCAGCGCGATGTACGCCATTAGCTTGCCAGCCACTCCCAGGTCCCACTCAGCACCCGCCGCCTTTGCGTACGGCCCGAAATGATGTCCGGCCGCCGCATACATTTGACCGATGATGGGGAACAGCTGGTCAATGAGCCGCACGTCGTCGCGTCCTACATGGTACAACCGTGGCACCATGCCGCCATCCCACACTAGGCATAACGCAGGTTGCCCTAGTTGTGCGAATGGACTCGTGCAGTATGCGGCGGCGACATGGCCGGACACGTGAGGGTAGCTCCTGTACCGATATGACTTGCCGCCGATCAGTAGCCCAGTGCCGTCGACCGAAGCCAGAAGATCGCCGTTTCTTCGTTCCGTATAGGGGGCACCCTCGAGGACGATTGGGGTGGGGCCACTCAGCGCCTGGAACTTTGAAGTCACTTCGCCGTCCCAGCCGTCTATCACAAATTCGTCGATGTCGTCTGTCTGTAGACCGTGCTCGGCTAATGCGGTTTCAATTGCATCGAGGTTCCGTATATCGTGATATCTCGGATTGTTGTCCCGCTTCTCCTGTTCGATGCAAAAAAGGAGCTTTCCATCTTCGACAACGGCGATCGCTCCGTCGTGTGTCAGCTTGAGGCCACAGATGCGCATGGTATCTTTCACCCTAGCGAGGTAAATCTGATTGATGGGAAAAATGCACTGCGTTCTGGAAGCGTGCGAGCAGGCAATCCTCATTGGACGACTGGCCGACGCACTCGACTCGCTCAATCTCGGTGAACCGTTCGTTTAGCATCTTCAGCACCGTTTCGGCACCAGCAATATGTCCCCAGCGTCGACAATTGGCGTCACGTGCTGAACCGAATATCAACTGGCCCTCAGGCGCGAGTACGCATGCCAGATTGCGGATAGCATCTCGCACTTCGGCGATGTCGGCGAGATAGTAGAAAACCTCCGCGACTACGATCAGTTCGAACCGCTCTGCGCTAGAAAAGTGCTGGACGTCTGCAACGATCCAGTTCACGTTCGGCGGGTAATTTAAGCGCTTGCGTGTTCTCGCAAGCGCTTGCGGCATCACATCCATCACGGTGAGCCGCCCACAGTATGGCGCCAATTTCTCTGTGAACGCGCCCCCCGCACAACCAACCTCAAGGGCATGGGCAACGGGGCCTTTAGAGAGGGATAATCGAAGCATGTGCATATGACGCTCATGCTCGAACGGATTACTGTCCAGTTGCCACGGGTCGTCCGCGTCCAACTCCCGTCGCAGCAAGTCAAAATGCGTTACGGTTTTCAATTTAGTTACCCGAGAGTGTGTGCGTTCTAATCTCGTTGCAGGACAGATCGAGCCGCTGACCGCATGTCCGGTACAGATGCAGGCGAGTCATAGCTCAGGGCCATTGCGTTCGATTTCAGTCCCGTGCGGCCACTCTCTCATAGCCCTATCAATTGGCAAAATCACCGCCAGTACATCTTCAACACGTGTTGCCGGCAAATCGAGGTGAACGTTGGGAAGCGTTGAACGGACGCGAACTCCTGGAATGATCGTTCCCATTCCATGTCGACACAACCTCGTGAAGTGGTTCTTCAAAGCGTGGCGGACGGTGCCAAATGCGAATGGCACGCGAAGCTCCTGCAATACAGGATACATCGCGCGAATGGATTGGCTAATTCCGAGCCCCTCGAGGTCTGGCCGCACTCCATACAGACCCAGTTCCGCCACCAGCACATCGGTTGCGCCAACCTTGATGAAGCGGCGCAACGAACCCATGTGCGCCGCCACACCCTGCGAATCGTAGGCAATTGCGCGGAGTTCGGGCCTCGCCCCGGCCCAACTTCGACCGCCATCGAACGGCTTAGCATTGAACGGTCCGGTCGGGCCATACGTCGTCCGAAAAAACTGGGCCAATTCGAGATGATCGGAAAGCTGGAGCTCATTTTCCCAGCACAGTTTCCACTGCACCTTTGAGGACATGGAAAGATACCTTGTTCAATTGCGTCTACGCGCAACCAGTGGCGTGCGATTACCCAGGAGGCGGAAGCCTCGCATTCGGGATGTTGCGCCAGTAGGAAACGCAAGATCGTAAAATTAGTCTTTCGATAGCAGACTTGTTTGAAGGATAGATTTGGTGCTGCTTCTATGGAAATGAACATGGGCGAACATGGATCCTGCCATTACAGGAAAGTCCACCTCTCGCTGTTTCAAAAAATCTCTCATGCTTCCCGCCACTGAAGTGACATTTCAACTCGTCGAAGTTGAGTACGGTCTGCTCCAGAGGCCGTACTTCCTGCCTTTGAAGAACTGTCCTGTGAGAGCAGGGATGCATGGAAGTCCCAAGGTACGTCTGTACCGCTTCCATGCATCCGGCGGGATCATCGAGGAGGTTTTCATAGTCTATTGAAAGCAGATTCTCTGGCGCGAAAGAGTCGACGACTTGACGATGAAAATCGTCTGCCGCTTTGAAGTAGGCTTCGCATAATTCAATGGTCAACGCGACCTGAGGAGGCGGAGCTGATCCATTGTCCGAACCGTACTTCAGCCATTCACCACTTTGTCTCGCTTGCACCAGGGATCGCAGCGATTCCAGCGTATTCCTGCGGACTACAAGCATTGCCTTCAGGCATGGCCACCGTGCCAATTCCTCAAAGAATCCTGGGCGTTCCAGAAATTGCGGCTGATTGATCTTGCAACCGATATGCGTGGCGTGTGCCTTTCCCTTTTGGACCGGATAGCGAAGATAGGCAAGCTCGAGAAGTTCCAGATTGCTGCACCTGAGCCGGTTGGTATCAGGCCAATTGGTGTCATAGGTGTTGAGCAACTCGCCATTGCTCAAGACGCTCGGATGAGCATTCAGCAGTTCTTCCAGATAGTGAGTGCCGGTTCTGGGCATCCCGAGAATCACGAAGGGCTGAGTTTTCGGCATCAAGTGGGTCATGGCGTGCATTTCATTAGGTTGAAAGCGGTGGTTCGGGTGTAGCCCCAGTCTGACGCTTGTCACAAGACTGCTGCTGAGGCGCAACGCCGTCGGCATCAAGACATCAGCCGGTGGCGGACCAGTGTCGCAGACAGGAAGAACGGCAGTATTGTGTAGACACAAAGCACGCCCAGATGCAGCCCCATTCCGCCGACCGGACGTGCAAGCATCGCCGGACGGATCAATTCAACGGAGTGGGCAAGCGGCAGGAACTGTGCAAGGTCTTGAAGCGCGCCGGGCAGTTGGCCCACAGGGAAGACGACACCACTCAGGAACAACATGGGCGTAAGCACAAGCGTCTGGTAGAAAACGAAATAGTCATAACTCGGCGCGATCGCAACGAGTACCATTGCCACGCTCGCGAAAGCGAGGCCAGTCAGAAAAACGACAGGGATCACAGATACGATGCTCGAAAACGCCGCGTAACCGAGCGTCGCCGCAACTACCATCACGGCGGAGCCCGCGAGAAGGGCTTTTGTAGCGGCCCATGCCAATTCGCCAAGAATGACATCGCCAATTGTCAGTTGGGTACAGAGCACGGCTTCCCACATGCGCTGAACTTGCATGCGAGCGAAGGCAGCGTAAATCGTTTCGAAAGTCGCTGAGGTCATGGCGCTTGTCGCAACCATTCCAGCCGCCAGGAATGCAATGTAAGGAGTGCCATCGATGTGACCTATCATTATTCCGACGCCGAATCCGAGACCGAACAAGTACATCATCGGGTCAGCCAGGTTGCCGAGAAGGGAGATAAGTGCCGCTTTTCTCCACGCCAGATAATTGCGCCGCCATACTGCGCGCCAGTTCCAGGCGTTGCCGGGTAGAGTAATCATAAACACTTCGCGCATTATTCAATCCTTCATTTCTCGTCCGGTCAGCCGAAGAAAAACGTCCTCCAGGTTCGCGGGACGTTGCACAATACGCAGACCGTTACGCTCACGCAGTCGCGCGCATACATGTTGTGGATCGGCCGTGTAGCAGAAGAGTGCATCACCGCTAACCTCTGTACGCTGCGCAAACGGCATGAGCAGCGCTTTGAGTTCATGTGGGTTGCCGCCGTATATCTCGATAACGTGACTTCCAATCTGCTCCTGGATTAATGCATTAGGTGCACCCTCAGCAATGCTGCGTCCCCTGTCGATTACACATAGCCGATCGCACAATCGCTCTGCCTCTTCCATGAAATGGGTAGTGAGAAGAATTGTTTTACCGCGTGCGAGTAAACAGCGCAAACGATCCCAGATGAGGTGGCGCGCATGCGGATCTAGCCCGGTTGCCGGTTCGTCCATGACAATAAGTTGCGGATCGTTGATGAGCGCGCGTGCAATGGTTAGGCGGCGCTTCATCCCGCCCGATAACTCTGTGACGCGTGCGTGAGCCCTGTCCTCGAGACGTGCGAAGTGCAGCAAGGATGGAACGACCGCCTCGATTTCGCCTTTGCTCATCCCAAAGTAGCGCCCGAAGAGTTTCAGGTTCTCGCTCACACTAAAACCTGGCTCCAAGTTGTCGAATTGCGGAACGACACCAATGCGCCTCCGCGCCAGGCGTGCCCGCGCTGGCACCGGTTCTCCGAGGACGGTAATCACGCCTGCGTCAGGCAGCGCCATACCCAGCACCATTCGCGTGGTAGTGCTTTTGCCGGCACCATTAGGCCCGAGCAGACCGAAGCACTCGCCGGGCTCTACACGGAAGGACAATCCGTCGACGGCAAGCTTACCGCCATAAGATTTCCTTACGCTGGAGAAGGTGATCGCTGCATTAGACATGGAGCCGGAAATGTATACAGACCACTGTTTAAGGAAGATTCCGTAGCGCGCGCGATGCTACGCATTACTCGCTTTTGGGAACATGGTGCTCGTCGCGGTCTTGGACGGCAGAACTGCGGGAAAGCCAGTCACTGTTGTCCAATGTACATAGAGCGTATGCCTTTACAGGAAGCAGGAGCAAAAGATTTATGAGTGTGTGCACTGAAAATCCGAGAAATCGAAGCTCGCGAGCGCGAATGGCCGCAACGGAGCAACGGACCATCGTCATTGAAGCAATAACGAAGCATGCCTGCCAAGGAGCAGTGGCTGTGAGCGCGATCTGCAGAAAGCCAGAGATCATTGAAATGGCCAGCAGCAGAGAGCCAATGTTCTGCGCTACCACATCAAGAGTTAGGTAGCGGTCAAGACGAGGCAAAAGGCGAAGGGCGAGCAGCGTGTCGCGATAGGTACTGCGCGCCCAGCGCAGTTGCTGGCGCAGGTATGGTCGCAGCCTATCCGGAACCACGGTCGCGGCGACTGCATCTCGAACGTACTCCGTCCGATAGCCCGCCGCGAGCATGAGAATTGTCAGATGGCGGTCTTCGCCGAAATCGCTGCGCTTGCCCCGGAACATTTGCGTTTCGTACTGGTCCAGCAGCAGCAGAAGCGCTGTGCGCCGGTATATTGCACACGGTCCGCAGCAGCACATCACAGCGCCAAAGCGAGCTTGCGCCGCGCGCTCCTCGTTGCACGCAAGCCAGTATTCCATATCGATCAGGCGGGTCAGCCACGTGTCGCTGCGATTGCTGGCTACCAATTGACCCATGGCTGCACCGACCGATGGGTCGCTCATTGTCAGCACGAGTTTCTTTACTGCGTCCGGCGCCAGAGTGGTGTCGGAGTCTACGTTAAGTATGAGATCTGAGGTCGAAGAACGTATCGCGGCGATTTGCGCTTTACGCTTTCCCACATTCTGTGGAAGAAGCAGTACCTTGAATCGCGGATCATGCTCGTGCTCCCGATACACCACGTTCAACGCATCGCGGTTGGCGGATCCATCATCGACTACGTGAACCTTGATAGCGCCCGCGTAATCCTGGGTGCCAATCGAGTCGAGACACGCCCGCAGCGTTTCGGGGTTTTCGTTAAAGCACGGGACGATGACGTCGATGTCCGGCAAATACTCTATGTCGAATACCTTGATGCATGCAGGTGGGCCGCCGCTAGTCGGTAGAGTGTGAAGAACCTGCGCGCTTTTATAGATGGCCGAAAGTGACGCGTATAGTAGGACAGATGTCGTGTTGATTGCGGCAGGAATGTTCATCGGGTCAGTGTGCTAGGAGACGTTGGGATTCTCAGTACAGGCCTGCCGTGAGCGATGGCGCGGGAGTCAGGCGCGGTAATACCATCCAGGTTCATGCATGATTCGAGGGGCAATTATTCTCGTGCCTGTAGAGTTGACGTTTCTCCATGGGGCAGGAAAGACGCTGTTATGGCGTACGAGAGAAATTTCTAGTAACGCACCTCATGGTAGCGAGGTCGCCCAGGACGCTTCCATCGGTATCGGCTGAAAGTCAGATCAGCCAACGCCTGCTTCTGGGTCAGTATTTCCTTAGTTCTATCCATGATCGTCCGCGCGCGGACCACGCGCATACTTGAAGCTGTTGGTGAAACGTCTCTAGGGGAGCATATCGTCCACTTGTCGACCAGCTTGGGGTCAGAGATACTCCTAAAGCGAGATTTTCCGTTGAACTTACGGAAGTGAACCGATGACGAAGCCCCTTTTCTTCAATCCTGGAATCAGGCGTGATAGTGCAATGACAGTCTGCGCGCGCGAAGCATCGCGATGATGCAAGTCGCACTCTTCGGGAGGAGCCCCGTCGTGCAGCAGTACGATCGAGCCGGGCTGCACTGATGCCAATACGGAATCGACAATCGCCTCGGCGCCCGGACGGGACCAGTCTCGTGGATCTACCGACCAGTGGAGTGGCATTAGTCCAGATTTCATGGATTCGGCGATAACGTCGTTCGTCCATTTGCCATATGGCGCACGCATATATCGCACCCCTGCCGCTGGACAAGCACGCTGGATAAGCGCGTTCGCTTCTGCTATCTCGTGCCGTATCTGATCTGGCTCACATTTCGACAAATCCCGATGGGAGAGACTGTGATTCGCGACATCGTGGCCTTCGGAAACCATGCGCCGGATAAGTTCCGGATACTCCGCGGCGTAGGCACCGAGTACGCAGAAGGTTGCCGGTACCTGTTGCCGCGCCAGCAGATCTAGTACTTTCGGCGTCCATATCGGGTGCGGTCCGTCGTCAAAGGTAAGGTAAACCTTACGCTCACCGTTACGCTTACGCTCGTTTAGCACTTCCGCAATAAATTGCGGCATTTCCCAATCGCTGAGTCTTCTCATGGTCTTTCACTCATCTTTTGATGAGTCACCGTCTACCCTGGAACCGTCCCCAGTCGCAACGCGAAATGCGGCGTAGCAGCTCAATATCTGGGAGTTGATGTCGAGTGTCGTTCAGTAGAACGACATGAATACTCATATTAATGACTTGCATGTCAAGCTGAATTGCCGTAACTTTGCGGTACCTCAATAAATTTGTACAATCGATTGTTTCGATATGTGTCATCCATAACGCGGATAATTAAAGATGCGCTTCAAAGGCCTCGATCTGAATCTTCTCGTCGCGTTGGACGCATTGATGGCGAAGCGTAACGTCACGCTCGCGGCACGCGACATCAATTTGAGTCAGCCTGCCATGAGCGCAGCGGTGTCGCGGTTGCGAGACTATTTTCGCGACGACCTCTTCGTGATGAGAGGCCGAGAATTCGTGCCCACATCACGAGCGATAGAGCTTGCCGGACCGGTGCGGGAGGCTCTATCGCATATCCAGCTTTCCATCATCTCGCGCGACGTTTTCCAGCCGGCCAAGTCGGATCGCCGGTTCAGGGTCTGCCTATCTGATTTCATGACGCTCGTCTATTTCCAGAAGGTCATTAAGCGCGTTGCACGCGAAGCTCCCGCGGTCAGTTTCGAATTGCTTTTCCCAGATGACGAGCCTGGGGATTTGCTGCGGCGTGGCGACGTCGATTTTTTGATTCTGCCCGATCTATTCCTGCCGGATACTCACCCGAAAGCGCCGCTCTTCGACGAGAAGCTTGTGTGTGTCGGCTGTCCTGCCAACAAGCAGTTGTCGGAGCAGCTTCCGCTCGACCGGTATATGTCCATGGGACACGTGACGGTGAGGTTCGGGCGGGCACGCAGGCCTTCGATCGAAGAGTTTTTCCTACTGGATCTCGGTCTCAAACGGCGCGAAGAGGTCGTCGTCCCGACCTTTCACCTCATTCCGTCGGTGCTAACGGGTACCCGTCGCATTGCGACGATCCCTTTGAGGCTCGCTAGGCATCTCGGGGAAGCCTCTCCTCTGCGGATCGCCGAAGTACCGCTTCCGCTATCCACTTTTACTGAGGCTATCCAATGGCCTGCGCTGCATAGCGGTGATCCTGCAAGTATCTGGATGCGCGAGCTATTGCTGGAGGAGGCGCAAAGTCTTGCGTAGCGTGATGTCATGTGTACTGCTATTCGGCGAGCCCACACTCTCCGCCAGCGTGTAGCGGAAATCGCGCAACGTCGCGCGAATTGCCCTGTCGACTTCTTCCTCCGATGCGCCGCGATAGCGGAAGCGTGCGAGGATGTTGCCCGAGCAGCTGGAACCGTTGAATAAGTGACGTCTCGCCGGGAGCACAGCTTCGTAAAGCCCCGGGATAGTGTTCGGCAATTGTGCGTCGACGAATATCTTGCCGACTGGCTCTGGCAGCATCAGGAATCCACCGCGTGTGATCGAGGTTGACGCGATTAACGCCGCCTGCGCCCGTGCGGCGTACCGCGCTTCGTCACCTGATTGGTGAGTGACCCAGAGGTCGAAGAGGTCGACGCCGTACAATTCATGGAAGAGAAAGGGAATTTCCCCGCTGCCGACACGGGCACCGACTTCCAGAAAATAGAATCCGTCGCAAGCTCCGATTATCTCGAGATGAAACGGTCCATTGCTCAAGGCGAGCGCTTTCAGGCATGCCGCCGCGAATTCAAGCACCGCATCATTGAGCGGCCCCGGGTCGAGCATCACCGAGCCTAGGGGTTTTCCTTGTGCAAACTGAAGACGGTTGTTGATGTAGCGGGACGCGCGCGCAATTACCCATGTGTCGTCTCGCACGAAACCGTCAACGTGATAGACGGGCCCTTCGATGTACTCCTCGCACTCGTACTCAACCAGCGGTAGTGTCGGCCACAACATATCCAATCGCGCACGGGTGTCGATGCACGGTACGTCTAGGCCTGCCGCGCCGGTACGTGGCTTTACCATGATCGGAAAGCGCATCACAGGGGACGAATTTGCTTTCGCAAAGGCCACATCTTCCAACGCTGCAACGCGTGGCACACGCAGGCCCGCGGCAGCAACGGTATGCTTCATAGCGGTCTTGTCACGAAAGCGGACGACGGTATCTGGCAGATCGCCAGGGATATTGAACGAATTGCGCAGTCGCGCGGCCTTCAGAAGGTCGAATTCGGACAATGCGATCAGCCTGTCGATGCCGCCGAGCGCCGATTGACAGGAGCTCATGGCCTTATGCAGCGCATCTTCATCAAGGATGTCTGCTAGCTCTTCGACATGCGCGGTTTGAGAGGCGTCGAGCGCAGCCGCGCCGTTCGGCGTGCAGATGTAAGCGACGTTATTCGTCGCGTGATCGATGTAGCGATGGTAAGCTGCAAAGCCGTCGGACCATCGGTTAAGCACGACTATGCGGCTACGCGGGGCGTGTTTGTTGGTTGTCATGAAGGGCAAACCGTTCAGATATCGTTACAGGCGCGGCCGGATCCGAGCGCTCTCAGCGCTTCAGCAAGGCGCAAATCAAGGTCGACCGATCAGGCGCGATGAACAACACATGGCCGACACGGCCGCTCGTCGCGGGACTGAGCCGCCGATTGAGAATGGACCACCACCTCCTGGAAAACTGGTATGGCGCGAACGCGTTCGACGGCGGCTGCGTCGCCTACCGGTGCGAAGAACCGCACGCCGCTGACGCACAGGGCAGGTCTTGCATCGACGTCGGGGGCTGGATCAGGATCGCCGAGGTGGCTGCGTATCGCCATTTCCGGCAGAGAGATTGACCTGCTGAGTTCGATGAGCCGATAGGTGCGATCACCTCCGAGGCAGGCCGCGATCTTGATCAGCACCGGACCGTCGCGTGTTATGCGCACTTTGGCGTGGAAAACACCGAGGGTCAGTCCAATCTGCGCCGCGGTGTGCTCGACGTAATTGACGAGCGCGGCTCCTTGGTCCGCGCTCAAAGAGGCTTCGACAAAGTGGCCCAATTTTGCGAAGTTCTGCTCTGCGCCCAAAAGATTTTCGGTTACTGCGACGACGCGGGGTCCGTGCTGGCTGCTGACGTAGCCTTCGATGCAGTACTCTGGGCCCTTCAGATACTGTTCAAGGAGCAACACGTTGCCGGCCTTGTGGCCGATATCGACAACGCCGTGATGCATGGCACACTCGACCGCAAGTTGCAACTGGGAAAGAGAATTGACGTACCTCACATGCATGCCGCCGCGGACAGGCTTGAGGACGGCTGGAAAACCTACGTGTAAAGCGGCTGTTATGACGTCGCGACGATGTGCGATGAGGGCGAACACAGGAACCGCCAGTCCGGCGGCGGCGAGATGCATGCGGCTGCGATATTTATCACGCGTGAGTGCTGCCGCTTCCGGCTGCAAATGGGGAAGACCAAGGAGCGCCGCTGATTCAGCTGCTACGCCTGTTGCGTATTCGCAACCGGGTACGATCGCATCGACGCCGATGGCGCATGCGGCGACCGCCACGGCGTTCGGCGAGGCAGTGTCCACCATCGTGTACGACACCGCGGCGGCCTGCAGTTCGCGTGACAGGGGGGGCTCATCGCTTTTGGCCGAAAATACGTGGGTGGCCACGCCAAGGCGCACGGCTGAGGCGACCAGTGCGGTCCCGGACGAGCGCGGCTCAATCACGATGATGGCGGTCATTTGATCGCTGCCTGTTCAGTGCCGGTTTCCGGCCGGGGTAGGGTCGCCACACGCAACTCTTCGAAATACTCGTGAATCATTCCGACAAAGTTGTTCAAATAGATTTCTGCTTTCTCCATTCCGCCCCAGCCACCGATCGCGAGCTTCAGAGCGATCCATGTGGAGTCTTCCAGGTTGCGCGATTCGGCGTACTCAATGTGGCTGAGTGTACCCTTTACGTGATCGTGCCCGAATGCGCGCGCGGCTGATTCCGCGATGACCTTGTTGTAGCGGCCCGAATACCATGCCTGCAACCAGTTCAAGAGCATCGTAGGGAGCGGGCCATCGCGGACAATGCTGAGGTAGAGATATCCGATTAGCTTGTCTGTGCTATTGAATGGTCTAATGCTGTCCACGCTTGCTGCGGTCAGGCCGAACCTCTCGAGGTCATGCAGAAGAAGGCATTCTTGCCCATACTCTTGTGCGAGGTGTTGCGCCAGCATCTGCGCGAGCGAGTTGTCCTGGCAGCCTATCTTGTAAAGCGCGAATGCGCCTACCTCGTTGTTGAGCCGGATGCGCAACACGGTTTCGACGAGATGGCGCCGATAGTACTCACTGTCGATCCAGTCGCCGCAGTGGAACGCAGCGGTTTCCGGCGAAATTGCGAGTGCCTGGTCCATGGCATGCTTGGCAAGCTCCTCGAAGCGAACCCGATCGTTGGGTGTATTCATGTGATCTCCAGATAGGATGAGAAGGAGCGAACGCGGCGCGCTGCGTAGCGGGTCAGCGGCGAATAAACCGGAGACACGAACTGCTCGTCGCACGAAGCAATGGTGGCTCGCTAGCTTTGCGAAAGTCCCCACGCTTGGCCTCGAAGCAGCGCACCGGTCGCCGTGCAACGAGAGGGCGTTGAAGGCCGACCGCTCTCGGGCGGCCCCAAATTGGGTCGCTCTTTGCAGAGCGGTCTGCTTTGGCAAACGCCATCGCATCGAAATGATTCCTGTCAACCGACAACTGACCCAATCGTTTCCTTAAACACAGCGAATGCTTTTTGTAACAGGTATCTAGGCTCCATTCTCATTCGTTTTTTGCTCACCCATGCTCTCGACTTGGGCGACGGAAGGATACTAACTGCAGCGGTATGCGTGGTATAAGCTGATAATGTTTATGTTTGCATGAGGGAAATTGATGATTCGCGATCTCGACAGCACACTACTGCGTACGTTCGTGACGGTAGTGGAAGCCGGCAGTGTGAGCAATGCTGCCATGGAGCTGCATCGTACACAGGCGGCCGTCAGCATGGCCCTCCGGCGGCTCGAAGACGAAGTCGGCCAGCGCCTCCTTGAGCGTTCACCGCGCGGCGTGAAGCCGACCTCTGCGGGCAATGTTCTGTTGCCGTATGCACACAAGCTGCTCGAAATTGGCCTTGCGGCGCGTTCCGCTCTTACTTCGGGTGAAGTTGCGGGTACCGTGAAAATTGGACTTCCCGAGGACATCGCGATGAGTCACCTCCGCCATGCACTGCGGCAATTTTCGACATTGTTTCCTGATGTAGCCCTGGAGATCGTCGTTGATGCGAGTCCGGCCTTATCGCAGCGGCTCATGAGCAACACACTCGATTTCGCGATTGGTGATCCAGCCCAGATCCCCGCGGAACCGCTCGTCACCTGGCGACATCCCCTTCGCTGGGCGGCTGCGCGCACGCGCAATGATGATCTCGGAGACGGTCCGCTGTCGATTGTTGCATTCGGCGGTTCATGCAGGTGGCAGGAGAGCTATTTTGCCACGTTGCTTGAAGCAGGTATCGCTTGGCGCGTGGCCTGTAAAAGCACGAGCCTCTCTGCGGTTCAGTCAGCCGTTGAAGCTGGGCTCGGCGTTGCGCTACTTCTGGATTGGCAGGTGCGCCGCGATACGATGCGTGCGATCGATCCCAGCGCAGTAGGGTTGCCGCTGCCGCCGGTGGCGGAATTCGGTCTCTTTAGTCCTGGGCGATTAGAAGACCGCTCGTCTGCGGCCAACGCACTTCAGCGTTTTCTCTTCCGTTCGCTGCAATTGAGTACTCTTGGAGACGGTGTACACGACGGAGCGTCATCAGGCTTGCCACTGCGTGCTTCAAACTAATGAGCCTCTGAGGTAAAACGCGTCGAAGGGCCGAACTTCGGCGCGCCAAATGGAGGTGCAGACGATAACGTCCTGTCTTTTGAATCCAGCATCAACGCTACGTGAAGCGCATTCTCTAATTCACGCGCAGTCATGCTATTTCCCCACAAATCAAGTGCGACTCATGCATTTAAACATAGACTGCCGCACAAATCTAAATTTGTCGTAAAACCAACGCTTTCTTTCGGTAGTATCCCATCTGCGCACAAAGATACCTCGTGTTTTTTGTCGTATTTCTGACACCGCGACTCCGATTGTCGCGTCGCTGTCTGTTTTGTCGGCTTTCGTGCCCGTTGCGATAAGAATTCACCGTGGCTTGCGCAAATGTAGCGCCGCCATTCATTGTGTTGGGGCCCGGGTCCCGCGGCGCTAACGTGCAATTTCCGGAGTTCAGATCTATGTCGCAGCTCGATGTCAATGAGAGTCATCTCAATTTTGATGTGGTCTACAAAGTAGTAAAGACGTTGACCTCGTCACGAGATACCGAAAGGACGTTGGAGAGATCTTTGCATTACCTCTCATATGCGTGTGGATGGCGCTCCGCGTTTATTGCGGTCACTGAGCCAGACGGCCATCTGGGCGGCCTGTGTGGCACGGGGTTGTCAGCGGGCTGGCGTGAACGTCTGCGTTTCCTGCCCAATGACGGGGTATTGGGGCGAATACACACAAACGACTCGGCCGTGGTGGTGGCGAGACTGCGTGATGAACCACTCTTCGTGGACAGCATCGATATGTTCGACGGATTGGAAGGTGAGCATGTGGCACTGCTCGGGGCGCCGATCAGGTATGAAGGGCGGCCGCTCGGCGTACTTGTTGCGTTCTGCGAGAACACGGACGGACAGCGCGCCTTTGCGAGCGACCTCCAACTCATGAAGGTCGTCGCGGCGCCGATGGGCCAGGCACTTCTGCTTGATCGTGCGTCGGGACAGATGCACCAAACCGCGCGACAGGAGATGAGACGAGCGGTCAACGCAGACCAGACTTCGTCTCGTATCGACAATGTGCTCGGAGAATCTGCCGCCATGCAACGCGTCTTTTCGCAAGTTCATCAAGTAGCGCCAGCGCGGACGACGGTGCTTTTGCGCGGCGAGAGCGGAACTGGAAAGGAGCTGATCGCGCGCGCGATTTATGGGTTATCTCCCCGCAAGGGCCGGCCGTTCATATCGGTGAACTGTGCGGCGCTCACTGAAACGCTGCTAGAAAGCGAATTGTTCGGCCATGAGAAGGGAGCGTTTACCGGTGCGCAATATCAACGCAAAGGGCGTTTTGAACTGGCGCACGGTGGGACACTTTTCCTCGACGAGATCGGCGACATCTCGCCTTCGTTCCAAGCCAAATTGTTGCGAGTTTTGCAGGAACGAGAGTTCGAGCGGGTGGGTGGCACCACCCCGGTAAGAGTCGACGTGAGGCTGATCGTTGCCACGAACCGCAACCTCGAACAAATGGTGAAGGCGGGGGAATTTCGTGCGGATCTCTACTACCGCATCAACGTCGTTAGTATCCTTTTGCCGCCGTTGCGCGAACGCCGTGAGGACATTCCGGCAATGGCGCAGCACTTTTTGGATCGCTTTAACCGCGACAATCGTCGATCTTTGCATTTCAATGAACAAGCGTTTCGGGTTCTTTCCAGCTGCTACTGGCCTGGCAATGTGCGCGAGCTGGAAAATTGCGTTGAGCGTACCGCGACCATGGCAGATCACGACACGATAGATCGATTTTCCTTTCTGTGTGAGAGAGGCCGGTGCCTCACCAAAGAGCTGCATTACATCGAACGAGAAGACGCTGTGCGTGCTGCCCGCACGTTGGACGCTACAAACAGTGAAGTGCCGAATGCCCTGGCGAGCGTAAGTGCCGGTGATTGGAATGGGCGTAGCTTCGAGACGCCAAGCGGTAGCGACGTGCCGGGCAGCGAGCGGGAACAGCTTGTGTGGGCAATGGAGCGCTGTGGATGGGTGCAAGCGAAGGCCGCACGACTCCTACATATCACGCCGCGGCAGATCGGCTACGCACTGCGTAAGCACGGGATCAAGCTGCGCCGCTTCTGAAGGCAGCGGCGGTTGCGCGGATGCATTTGGAGAGACTGGGCGAGAAGGCTACCGGCAGGCTCTCGCGTGTCGCAACATTGTAGTGATTGGTTCAACTCCTTCAACGCAGGTAACAAGGACGACAAATCCGGCTTCGGCATAGCGTCACTATGACTGTTAGCTTGGGCTACGATGGTGGTACGCAATTTGCCTGTAGTCGTGGACTTCTATTGTCAGGACTCTACGATGTGGCTAAAGACGAGCGCTGTCGAGATCTTCAACGAACCGGGTTGCGCAAAGAACCTCGCGAAGAGCGAAAAGGAGCGCAAGCAAGGCTGTTCGAAGCAGGTTTCGCCGGGGGCGGCCGCTGGCGGATGCGCATTCGACGGCGCGCGGATCGCATTGCAGCCCGTGGTCGACGTTGCACACTTGGTGCACGGGCCTATTGCATGTGAAGGAAACTCTTGGGACAACCGCCATTCGGCATCGTCTGGGCCGACTCTCTACCGCACCGCGTTCACAACCGATATCAATGAACTCGATGTAATTTACGGCGGTGAGAGGCGGCTTTTCAGGAGTCTGCGTGAAATTTTCGAAAAGTACGATCCGCCTGCCGTGTTCGTCTATCAGACGTGCGTGACCGCATTGATCGGCGATGATATAGACGCCGTATGCAGGCACGCGTCGGCAAAGTTCGGTAAGCCCATCATACCGGTGAATGCGCCCGGCTTCGCAGGATCCAAAAACTTCGGCAACAAGCTCGCAGGGGAGACGATCCTCGATTACGTCATCGGCACGCGCGAGCCGGCGTACAAGACACCATTCGATATTAATCTTATCGGTGAATATAACCTCTCGGGCGAGTTGTGGCAGATAAAGCCGTTGTTCGATGCGCTCGGCATCCGGCTCCTGTCCTGCATCTCGGGAGACGGCCGCTACAGCGAGATCGCGAGCGCACACCGCGCGAAGGTCAACCTGGTGGTGTGCTCCAAGTCCATGCTCAACGTTGCGACAAAAATGCAGAAGCGCTACGGTATTCCATACCTCGAGGGTTCATTCTACGGAATTGGCGACACGAGCGACGCGCTGCGCGCGGTCGCGAGGCTACTGGTGGAGCAGGGTGCGCCGGACGATCTTATCGTGCGCACCGAGCACCTTGTCAAGGCAGAAGAGGCGCGCGTATGGGGGCGCGTTGCCCCGTACAGGCAGCGGCTCGATGGCAAACGTGTGCTGCTCATCACCGGCGGCGTGAAGTCATGGTCAGTGGTCGCGGCGCTGCAGGAGGCCGGGCTCGAGATCGTCGGCACTAGTGTGAAGAAAAGTACGGATGGGGATAAGGAAAGAATCAAGGAGATCATGGGCAATGACACGCGCATGGTCGACAATTTGACGGCGCGCGAGATGTACAACATGCTCCGGGATGCGAAGGCGGACATCATGCTGTCTGGCGGGCGCTCGCAGTTTGTCGCGCTTAAGGCGCGCATGCCGTGGCTCGACGTGAATCAGGAGCGACACCATCCGTACGCTGGCTACGAGGGCATTGTTAAATTGGTGCAGGAGATCGACCGCGCAATCCAGAACCCAGTCTGGCAGCAGGTGCGTATTCCTGCGCCGTGGGACGACGAAGAGGTAGTGCATCGCGAGGGGATTCTTAAGTCTTCCACGCACATCAATCCGATTCCGCGGGGCGCAGACGGTGAGGCATACGATTGGAACCTCCGCGCGGCGGTATCGAGTTGAGTTTCGGAGTGGGGCACATATCATGGCGATAGTCGTCGAGTCAGAAAAAGCCTGTACCGTTAATCCCCTAAGAATGAGTCAACCGCTCGGCGCGACGTATGCAGCCATGGGGCTTGATGCATGCATGCCGGTAATGCACGGCTCGCAGGGCTGTACGTCGTTCGCGCTCGTACTACTGGTGCGCCATTTCAAAGAAGCCATTCCGCTGCAAACAACGGCGATGAGCGAGGTCACCACGATTCTCGGCGGATACGAGAACGTAGAGACAGCGCTGCTGAACATTCGCAAGCGCGCGGCGCCTAAGATCATTGTGCTCTGCACGACTGGCCTGACTGAGACGAACGGCGAAGATGTGGAGGGGCACCTTGCGATGGTGCGAAAACGCAAGCGCGAACTGGACGATACTGAACTCATCCTCGTATCGACACCGGACTATATTGGTGCCTTTGAGGACGGCTACAGGCGTGCGGTGACCGCGATCGTCGAGACACTGGTGAAGCCGTTGCCGACGATACCTCAGCAGATCAATCTGGTGCCGGGCAGTCATCTATCGCCTGGTGACATCGACGAGCTTCGGGAGATTATTTGCGCATTCGGGCTGGAGCCGATTGTGCTTCCAGATGTTTCCGGCTCCCTCGACGGCCACCTTGATTCTGCGTGGCGTGGGACGACGCTGGGCGGAACGACGATTGATCAGATCCGTGCGGCGGGGGCGTCGTCATTCACAATTGGCGTGGGTGAGCAAACGCGCGACGCCGCCGAGACGCTCGAAGCAATTGCCGGCGTGCCGTTCGAGATCCTCGAACGGCTAACGGGGCTGGAGCCGAACGACCGGTTCTTGCAACGTCTTGCACAACTTTCGGGGCGTGCAGTCCCGGCCCGGTATCGCCGGCAGCGCAGCCAACTACTGGATGCGATGCTCGACAGCCATTTTTATACGGGTGGTCTAAAAGTGGCGATTGGTGCGGAGCCGGACATGCTGCTTTCGATCGGTTCGCTGCTCCGTGAAATGGGTGCGGAACTATCTGTTTGCATCAGTACCACTGCTTCGGCATCGCATGCGCTGTTGCCGGCAAGCGAAGTCATATTGGGGGACTTGGAGGACATGGAACGAGGCGCGAGTAACTGCGACCTGCTGATCACGCATTCGCACGGCAGGCAGATGGCCGGTCGCCTCGGAAAGCCGCTGATGCGCGCGGGCTTTCCGGTGTTTGACCGCGTCGGCAACGCCCATCGTTGCCAGATAGGTTATCGCGGCACAATGAATCTTATTTTCGAGATTGCCAATCTTATGTTCGAGAGGATCTCGCAACCTCATCCCGGCGACTGGAAACTGCCGCAATCATCGGGCGGCCTTGATGTTTCGGTTCAGGGTTAGGTTTAAGAGAAGGGTGTTACATGCCGTAACTTGAACTTGATGAGGAGACCAGCGCATGAAGATCGCCTTTGCGACACAGGACAAAGTGCACGTCGACGCTCATTTTGGCTGGGCGAAAGGCATTGCGGTCTACGACGTGACGACGGAAGGGCATTCACTTTTACAGATTTTTGATTTCGGCGACAAGCTGATGCAGGACGGTGATGATGAGAAACTTGCGCCGAAGCTCGAAGTGATCCGCGACTGCGCGATCTTGTATGTCGCGGCCATAGGCGGTACGGCGGCTGCGCGCGTAGTAGCGCTTAAGGTCCATCCAGTGAAGGTGCCGCAGCCATTGCCAATCGAAGAGATTCTAATCAAGCTGAGCAGGGTTCTGAAAGGCACGCCGCCTCCGTGGTTGCGCAAGAAGCTCACCAGGGAACGTGGCACACCGTACGATTTTGCGGGGGATGACGAGTTGCCCCCTGGCTAAAGCCGATCTCCGTAGTATGACGGTTCTTGTTGCCAGTGACGCCTGTAATGCGTCGTCCGATAAGGAGGACATGATGTGTAACGACTCGCGGGAACTTAAGACGCGCCTGAAAAAACTCAACGCGTTGGCCACGCAGGCCAAGATGGATCTGCATGATCTGTCGGAAGATCTACCAACGGGTTGGGAGCAGATAATGGTAGTCGCGCAACGCTGTCACGACGCGCATGCGGCGTTGATGCAGGCACGTCAGACTGCAGTTTCGGCTTCCGATTAAACTCCGGACCTTCAAATGAGCCATCCTTTTAGTGTGATACTCCCAAGCGGAGAGGCTTGGATACCTCACTTTGTTGATTCACTCGACGAACAAAAGTGCATCGGTTGCGGGCGATGCTTCCGGGTTTGTTCTCGCGGCGTACTTCAACTGTTAGGCATCGATGAAGCTGGCGATCATGTTCCACTGGATGATGACGATGAAGAGGAGGACGAGCATGAAAAGAAGGTCATGACAATTGCGCATCGAGGTCTCTGCGTTGGCTGCACGGCATGTGCGAAGATATGCCCGAAAGGGTGCTACACACATGCTGCGGCTCAAGTGTGAGCAAGCGAGAATTTCTATGGATTACTACGCGGTGTTAATGCGCCATGCGGAAAACCCGGGCGACTTGACGGTGCTTGCGGTCGCCGGTGTGCTCGCAGCGGCGCTCGACAAAGGCGGTACGGAAAGATTGCCTATCCCCGGACTGGATGCAGCGGAGACACACTGGATGCTTGCTCGCTGGTTCCCTGGTGCCGAGAGTTCTCTGGGTCTTTACTTCGGCGCGTCGGCTGCAGATTCACAGCTAGGACCGTCTTATGACGACATCGATCTTGTAATGTTGTTAAAGACACACGCCAATCCGGGGGCAGGCACAACGACCGAGATCAATTGCATTTCTCACGCGCTGGTCTACGCTTGCGCAGGCAAAAAACATCTGTGGCAGGAGCTGCGCCTTTCTTCGCGCGGCGAATTGTCGGCGCTTCTCGAGTACTGGTTTCCGGCGCTTGCTGAAAAGAACGTTCACGGCATGAGGTGGAAGAAGTTTCTCTACAAGGAACTTTGCGGGACCGAGGCGTTGAACGTCTGCCGGGCCTCAAGCTGCGGGGAATGTGCGGAATATTCCAGTTGCTTTGGGCCGGAATGAATGTGCGGATCAGTGGCGACTCCGATTGACGTAGGTATATTTGATTCGTTTCCCTGTCGGTTGCAGGAAGAATCGCGTAATGTATGTGATTTGGTGGGCAGTACGGCGAGTGATATGAAACGAAGACCATTAGGGATATTAACGTTGACCGACGGGGGCAGTTATGAAGAAGCTAAAGAGGGTGCTGTGTGGTGCTCTGATGGTCGCTGCGCTGGCCGGGGCGGCGGTGTTGGCTGCTGCTTCGGATAAGGAATGCACGTGGCAGGATGCGGAAAACCCTTTAGAGAGTTTTACCCTCCAATGGTGGTCCGGCGGGGGGGAGGAGTTCACGCGGCGGAGCGAATGGACTGATTATTGAGCTTCACCAATGCTGACGGGAAACCAGTGCTGACAAAAATGGCTTGCGCATTCATCAACGGCTTAGGGAAAGATTGGCGTTGGCCGCCGTTCGATGCAAAGGCGCGCTGGCCGTACTGGCTCAGCAGTTCGATCTTCACCGGGATAGGCAGGAGCGCGCGGCGATCGTATCTAGATTAAGCGCAGGTAGCTGGTCCGTGGGCAGAGTCGTGCTCGCATGCTGAGCCCGCAACGTTCACCGACACGCCTACCTCGTGTACATGGTCACCGAATTGCCGCGAAACCCGTTGCCATTTAATTGAGCGCCTACCGTTCAGCATCGCAAAACTCCACGCCATCGCGGTACGTTGAGTTGGGGGGGCGGGCGCGGTTGAGCGCTTTACCCATCGATGGGCATCTTGTGGCGTTGGAAAAACTATTGCATTTGGGCATCGCGCGAATGGCAACGCCATTCTTGCGCCTCGCTGGCGTGGGTGTGGAGCCCGCCAACCACGGCCGTCCTGATACGGGTCATGACCTTTGAGCTATGCCGATCGGATCAGGCTCATGACGGCGGCACCACGCCGGCCCGCACGAATAGAGCCGGCGAACAAGTTCCGACGATTATGCTGACGTCAACATATTGACTAGCCGAATGAAATCCGTTCTGTGCAAAATAGGATACATTTTTGACAAAATTAGTATTAAGTTGAAGCGAATAACCGCTGTCTTTCGCTAAGCCACTTAGAAGCCTTAACAAAAAGAAAGAAGGGCTGCTAACCCTCGATGAATGCTGTTAACCGTTTCATTGTATCGACGACGAAAATGGTATGGACGCCGCCCACCGTGCCGATAGTTGGAGGTGGCTGTGATGAGCAGAGACAACGGGGTTGGGCCCGCACGGACCGACGTCGCGATGACGACTAGGTTTGAGCATCATGTAGACTTTCGTACGCAAACCGGAGAGGCGATCATGAAGCCTATGCCAGTTGGTGTCGATATCGCAAAAAAAGTCTTTCAGGTACTCCACGTGGACGAAGAGACCGGCGAAATCGTCAACAAGCCGATCAAACGGGCGAAGTTTCTCGCGTGCTTCGCAAACCGCGCAATCGAGCAGATGAAGAAGCGCCGGCCACTGAACGTCGTGATCGTCGCACTGGCGAACAAGATGGCCCGTACCATTTGGGCCATCCTCGCACATGGTTGTTCCTATCGGAGTGGATATGTGAGCGCCAGGCCAGTTTGAGCGATTTTCGAACGCACATGAAATCAGCTCTGTAGTCGGAGGATGGGACGTCAAAAGGTTGCGCTGGCACTTGAGAGTGATGGCAAAGCAGGTCGGACCGAGACTCGCCAAACCTGAATGTCCTTTCGGGCTAAAAGCCCGCGACGAAAATGAGGCGCGAGTCAGCGGAATCCATAGGGGCCCGCAGTGAAACACTAGCTGCAAAGGCCAGATATAAAGCTGCAGCCGTTCCTGTTACGTCAGAACACTCAAAGCCCTTCGCAAAAGGGCGGCGTCCATAGTGTGCTACGAATGCGAGCGCAGCGGTTGCGCGAGCAATGCTTTA